>JAQWAM010000217.1 GCA_028707675.1 Kiritimatiellia bacterium
ATCCGCAACCTGTCCGGCATGGACGTACGCTACGCGGCGGGCTTGGGCTACCGCATCAAGCTGCTGGCGGTGATCAAGCGCGATGGCGGCATGGTGGAGATCGGCGTGCATCCGACTCTTGTGCCGCACGGCCACATGCTGGCCTCGGTCAGCCATGTTTTCAACGCGGCGATGGTCAACGGAGACCTTAGCGGCGACACTCTGTATTACGGCCGCGGCGCGGGGCGCGAGCCAACGGCCAGCACGGTCATCGGCGACATCGGCGACATCGCGCGCAACCTGACGGCCGGCCGGTCGCGCTACCGGCGCGGCGTCTGCGTGGCGAACGACGGACGGCTTGCCATACGTCCCGCCGCAGAGGTGGCCAACCGCTACTACCTGCGGCTGATGGTGCTGGACAAGGCCGGCTCGCTGGGCGTGATGACCACGATTCTAGGGCGGCACGGCGTCAGCATCCTGGCGGCAACGCAGCAGGAGAACACCGACCTGCCGGACGACGCGGGCTTTGTGCCGGTGGTGATGCTGACGCACACGGCCAAGAGCGCGGATGTCGACGCGGCCCTGCTGGAGATCAGGGCGGCGGGGGTCTTGAACGAGGACGCGGTGAAGCTGAGGATGATATAGGACAGGGAAGAGTGAGTAGGGAAGAGGGAAGAGGGAAGAGAGAGAAAGGGCAGCGGAGAGAATGATGAAGGTATGTAAATTCGGCGGTTCGTCGGTGGCGAGCGCGGAGCAGGTGACGAAGATTGTTGAGATAGTGACGGCTGATCCGGCGCGGCGGGTGGTGGTGGTGTCGGCGCCGGGCAAGCGCGGCAAAGACGACGTCAAGGTCACCGACATGCTGATAACCTGCGCCGAGGCGGCCTTGGCCGGGCAGGATTGCGAGCGGCTGCTGGCTGACGTAGTCGAGCGCTACGCGGAGACACAGCGGGATCTGAAACTGCCGGCCGGCATCACTGCGGAGATCGAAAAAGACCTGCGCTTCCGGCTGGCGGGAGACAGGTCGCATCGCGGTGGTTTCATGGACAGCATGAAGGCGGCGGGCGAGGACAACAGCGCCAAGCTTGTGGCGCAGGCGTTCCAGGCGAGCGGGTCGAAGGCCGTTTACATGAGTCCGCGCGAGGCGGGAATGTTTCTTACGGACGATTTCGGCAACGCGCAACTGCTGGAAGAGTCATACCGCAATTTGGCGGAGGCCCTGCGCAAGAGTGAAGGAATCGTGGTCTTCCCCGGCTTTTTCGGCTATACCAAGGACGGGCGTGTGGCGACATTCCCGCGCGGCGGCTCGGACATCACGGGGTCGATTCTGGCGGCGGCGGCAAGGGCCGACGTCTATGAGAACTTCACGGATGTGGACTCGGTGTATCCGGTGGATCCGCGTCTGGTGCCCGAGGTCAAAGAGGGCATAACGGCAATGACCTACCGCGAGATGCGCGAGCTTTCGTATGCCGGGTTCGGCGTGTTCCACGATGAAGCGGTGATCCCGGCGGTCAAGGCCGGCATACCCATCAACGTGCGCAACACCAACCAACCGCAAGAGCCGGGAACAATGATCGTGCAGTCGCGCCGTGTGCTGGCCGGCAGCGTTGTCGGCATCGCCAGCGACGACGGCTTCTGCAACATCTTTGTGGATAAGTACATGATGAACCGCGAGATCGGTTTCGGTCGCCGCCTGCTGCAGATTTTGGAATGGGAGGGGGTTTCTTACGAACACATGCCCTCCGGCATCGACAATGTGTCGGTGGTCGTCCGCGAGCGCGATTTCAATCCGGAATGCGAGCGGCGGGTGGTCGAGCGCATCAAGCGCGACCTTAACCCTGACGCGGTGCTGGTCGAGCGCGGGTACGCTCTGATCATGGTGGTGGGCGAGGGCCTCTATTATACGGTGGGCATGGCGGCCAAGACCGCTAAAGCCTTGTCCGAGGCAGGCGTGAACATCGAGATGATGAATCAGGGGTCGTCCGAGATCAGCATGATGTTCGGTGTCAAGGCCGAGCACCGCGCCAAGGCGGTGCGGGCGCTTTACAAAGAGTTCTTTTAGTAGCTTGCCGGCAAACTTCTGTCATAGAAAACAAGGTGTTGCTCACACGAAGCCACTAAGGGCACAAAGGTTGATGCTATCTTTTTAAAAAAACCCTTAGTGGACGTTGTGTCTTTGTGTGTGATGAAATTGGGATGCGGGCTGCGCCCGCATTAAGCGGTAAAAAGGAGCGGGCAAGAGCATGAAGGAAAAAGTTTATATCTACGACGCCACACTCAGGGACGGGGCGCAGGGCGAGGGCATCTCTTTTTCCGACACGGCCAAGGTGCGCTTCGCCCGCCTGCTGGACGATTTCGGCGTGGACTACATCGAAGGCGGTTTCGCCGGGTCAAACCCGCGCGACCGGCGGTTTTTCGACGACATCCGCAAGGAACGGCTGGGACACGCGCGCGTCACGGCTTTCGGCAGCACGCGCCGCAAGGACTGCGACGCCAAGGACGACCCTCAACTGGCGGGTCTGCTTGCGGCGGACACGGAGTGGGTTACGGTCTACGGCAAATCGTGGATGCTGCACGTGCGCGACGTCCTGCGCACTACCGGCGATAAAAACATCCAGATGATCGCCGACACGGTGGGGTTCCTGCGCGCTGCCGGGCGCCGGGTCTTTTTTGACGCCGAGCATTTCTTCGACGGCTACAAAGACGATCCGGCGTACTCCATGCGGGCGCTGGAGGCGGCTCTGCGCGAAGGGGCGGAGGCTCTGGCGCTCTGCGACACCAACGGCGGCTGCCTGCCGCATGAGGTCTTCGAGATAACCGGCAAGGTGTGCGAGGCGTTCCCGTCGGTGCAGGTGGGCATCCACACTCACAACGACAGCGGTCTGGGCGTGGCCACCGCTTTGGAAGGCGTCCGCGCCGGAGCGCGGCAGGTGCAGGGCTGCATGAACGGCTACGGCGAGCGCGCGGGCAACACCAATCTGATCTGCGTGATACCGGCGTTGGAGCTGAAGATGGGGTTCGAGTGCGTGGGGCCTGAGCGGCTGAAGAAAATGCGCGAGGTTTCGGTCGTCACCGACGACCTGACCAACCAGCGCCCCGATCCGCGTCAGCCGTATGTCGGACGTTCGGCTTTCAGCCACAAGGCCGGGGCGCATGTTAACGCGGTTCAGAAGAACCCGCGCTCGTTCGAACACATCGCGCCCGAGGCGGTCGGCAACCGGCGCAACGTGCTGATCTCCGAGCTGTCCGGAGCATCGAACGTGATGATGAAGGCGGCCGAGCTGGGGACTGACGTGGAGAATCTTGACAAGCGGCAGGCGCAAGCCATTTTGGAAGAGGTCAAGCGCCGCGAGAACAGCGGGTATTCGTACGAGTCGGCCGACGGCTCGTTCAAAATCCTGCTGCAGAAGGTTTTGAAGAAACACCGTCCGTTTTTCGAGCTGGAGGGTTTCCGCGTGATTGTGGAGAAGCGCGGGCGCGACGCGCCCTGCATATCCGAGGCTACGGTCAAGGTCAAGGTCAAAGGGGTTACGGAGCTGACGGCGGGCGAGGGCGAGGGCCCGGTCGACGCTCTCAACTGCGCCTTGCGCGCGGCGCTGACGCGTTTCTATCCCGAGATCGGCGACATCACGCTAACCGATTACCGCGTGCGAATTTTGGATCCGAAGGCGGCGACGCGGGCCATGACTCGGGTGTTGATCGAGTCAGGAGACGGCGAGCGGCAATGGGGCACAGTTGGGGTGTCCGAGAACATCATTGAAGCCTCGTGGCAGGCACTGCTGGACAGCATTGAGTACAAGCTGTACGAGCAGCACGGAGGGTAAGCTGGCGTGATGCAACTTTGTTGAATCCGTAAGCGAATTCGGATTTGCCCGCGCACCGCCTGTTACGGCGTATGGAAGCGGCGTAACAGGCGCGTCAGAACTCAAGTGCCTTGGCAGCGATCTCGCGCAACACGCCCGCAGAGGGAGAGCCTGCCGCGCAGTCGACAATCGCTTTGCCAGCGTCACCGGAATCGGCGATCATAGGATCGATCGGCACAGCGCCCAAAAACGGCACGTGCATCTCTTCCGCCATAACCTTGCCGCCGTGCGCCTTGAGGATGTGCGTGACCTCGCCGCATTTCGGACAGGCGAACCCGCTCATGTTCTCGACCACGCCCAGCACGGCCACGCCCAGCTCTTTGCAAAAGTTGATGGATTTGCGCACGTCTGCCGCCGCCACTTTCTGCGGAGTTGTCACGATCACCGCGCCATCCAGCTCGGGAATGAGCTGGCAGATCGAAAGCGGCTCGTCGCCGGTACCCGGCGGCACGTCGACCACCAGCAGATCGAGGTCGCCCCAGTCCACATCCTCGATGAACTGACGGATCACGCCCATCTTCATCGGCCCGCGC
>JAQWAM010000218.1 GCA_028707675.1 Kiritimatiellia bacterium
TAATCCCTCCCGCGCAAGCGCAATGAGTTCCGGGACGCAGTCGGGGCAGACCAGAGTCACGGCGGCTCCGGAATCAAGCAGCAGCTCGACCTTGCGCAGGCCGACGCGTCCGCCTCCGGCGACCAGAACGCGCCGTCCTTCTAGAAAAGCGTTTATCGGGAAAGTTTTTTTTACGGGTCTTGTGTCTCTCATAGAACACGTAGACTTTACCATATCCAGACCCGTTCCGCCATTATCAACAGTTTGTCTGGGGCGGGGCGCGATTCAATAAAGTTGCATCGCACCGGACAATCAAGTTTTTGTATTCTTACGGGCTTTTGGACGTCCGCGCGGCTTGGCCTTCGGCGGCTCGGACACCGGCGCGGCAGTCGTTTTCCTGGGCCGGCCGCGGGGACGTCTGACCGGCGGGACCACCACTTCAGGCACAGGCTTTTGGGATCGGCGGCGGGCCGCCTTCGGTTTCGGCGGCGGCTCGGCAACAGCCAGCTCCACCCCGAAGACATCCGCCAGTTCGCTGTCGGCCAGCGCTTCGCCCTCGGCCAGGACGGCTTCGCCCGCCGGCGCGGCCGCCGCCGCGTCGATCAGGTCGGCCGAGTCCACCCCGCGCAGCAGGAACAAGAGTTCCGGCTGCGTGTCGAGCCGGCTGCCGATGCCGTACATCGCGGCCGCCACATGCTTGCAGAGACAGGCGCCGTCAGGACAGGAACAGGTGAAGGCGATTTCGGAGGGTTCGGGAAACAGGCCCTCGCCGCGGCGGGTCATCGCGGACATGACATCGCCGGAGAGCGTGCCGCGGAGCAGCGCCATCAGCGAGTCGATCTTGCCGGCGCACGCGGCGCGGATCGCGGCCCACTTCTTTTTCGCGACCGGCTTGATGGTGACGGTCACGCGGTAGAGGGATGTGCCCATCACCTGAGCGCGGACCGCGCCGGATTCGATCTGCAGGTCGATCACGCTGTTGCTGCGCACGTACGCCCGCCCGCGCGGCAGCCGGTTTGCGTAATCGTGATAAGACTCGATGTTGGCGCACCACGCCTTGCCCCAGAAGGTCTTGGCGATCGCGAAGCCGTCCAGCACCACCGGCGCCAGCTTGACGCCCTTTTTTTCCAGAGCCTTGCGCTTTTTCTCCGCGTCGGCGATGCGCTCGCCCTTGCTCTTGCTTTGCGGGAACATGCTGTAGCGTTCGTAACGGTGACGGTAGCGGTCGTAGCGGCTCATAGTTTGTGCTTATCTCAACAATCGGGAAGATCGATGCCTAAAAGTTGTTAAAAAAACAGGATAGCACTTAGGTTTTGTGCATGGCAAACGCGAACCGCTGGGTTGCAGAGCTTTTTCGTGCCTTACGGCAAATTCGCCTTTCAGGACGGGAAATGACTTCGATATACGTTTTTCCTGTGACCGACCTTCACAACGCACACAATAAGTACGTCGGATTGGATTTCGTAGAGAACACGGTAGACTCCGCACCGCAAGCGATACTTCTCGGAGCCGGACAGCTTCTTGGATTGTGGTGGGCGCGGGTCTTCGGCCAGTTCTCCAATGGCGGCGATGATCCGCTGGGCATCGCGTTTTGGGATGGGGTCAAGATCCTTGGCTACAGACTTGCGGAAGCGGATATCATATCGTGCCATGGCGCTTGAGATCCTTTACGAAGTCCTCGAACGCTATGGTTCGCTCGTTCTTCCGAGCGTCGAAAACAGCCAGGTCTTCGGCGTCTTCGGCCAGTTCGTCACGGACGGCATCGTTGAGCAGTTCCGACAGGGAGAGTGAAGTCTCAACGGATTTCAGGCGTAGCGCCCTGTGCAGTTCCGGCTCAAGGTACACGGTTGTCCGTTTTGTCAGTGTTGTCATGTTCTACCTCCATTTGCGAAGACACTATAGCGTCATAACATTATAGCGTCAAGACGCTGTTTTTTTGTTAGGAATCGTAACGGCGAACGGAAGTCCGCGGCGCTGCATGAACGGATGTGCCCCGGTGATCACGAAACGCATGTCGGCAGTGTCCGGCAAATCCGTATTTGCTGTTTTCAGGTACGCCCCCGATGCCCTAACGAGCACAACACCTGCTGACGGGTTGCCGCGCTCCGGCGTGTGTGTTAATATGGTGACGACTTGAGGGGCACGACGTATGATGAACCGCATAATACGACTGATCGGAAAAGGCAGGGAACTATGAAAGCGCTTGAAGCGACCATTGAGAGAGACGGGCGGATTCACTTCCGTGAACAAGTCAAGCTGCCGCTGTCGTGCCGCGTGATTGTGACCTTTCTTGATCCGACGCCCGAGGTCCCCGAGACGACACTTCTTAGTGAGGCGGAGCTAGGCAGGGATTGGAACCGTCCGGAGGAGGATGCGGCATGGGCACACCTGCAGTCCGCTCGGTAGTATTGGTGACCTTCCCCTTTTCCGGCCTTTCGGCCAGCAAACTGCGGCCTGCGGTGGTGTTGGCCGACGTCGGGCGGGGCGATTACATTCTTTGTCAGGTGACCAGCAATCCGTATGCCGATCCCAATGCGATCCGCCTCGGCGATTCGGACTTCGCGTCTGGCTCGTTGCACCATATCAGCTACGCACGTCCTAGTAAGCTCTTTACGACCAACATATCGCTCATAACGGGCAGTGTGGGCGAGTTGTTGGAAACCTCGCAACGCGCGATAATCGACCGCGTTTTCTCCCTGTTCCGCCGGTAACGGGAAAAGAACGGGCGGGCGGACGGCTGATGCCTGAAAGTTGTCAAAAAACAGATACCGCTCCAAGTCGCGTCCTGCACCAAACAGGTGCGGCGCAGGTTTCGAAAATAACCAATGTTTACGGGCCTTTGCCAGATTCATGCTCGTTCAACTGCCGCTTATAGGTTCAACGCTTAACCTACTGGGGGAAGGTGATGCGGTAGAAGCGGGATGGGTGGGAGGATGAGTCGTGGTCGGAGTACTCGAGGGTGCCGGATGCGTTGAGGGTGGTATCGGTGACGGTTGACCATGAGGTGGAGGCGATGCTGTCGCAGGCTTCGATGCGGATGGGGATGTTGGCGTTGCCGTTGAGGGTGAAGGCAAACTCGCCGGAGGTGAAGCGCGGTGGGGTTGCGGAGCTGAAAGCGGGGTTCCAGAGGACGGCGGGGCGGCCTTCGAAAGGGGAAGCCCAGTCATCGGTGTCGGGGAGGTAGCAGATCGTCGGGAAGCGTGAATGCGCGTAAGCGCAAAATCAAATTGTCGAATCGTCTCTGCTGTTCAATGCCGCAACGCGTGCGGCGGGATTCCTTTCCACGATCAATACGGGTTCAAAATTACTAGCTCTTGTGATAAATGTAAACCGTTATTTTTCAGGATACGGCTTCGCCGTTTCAGCCACCTTGTCCGTAAGGGGTTTGCGTACTCCGGTTCTGTTGACGACAGGCGGATTTTCAGATTTTTGAGCGGTTTTCAAACGTTCAAAAAGCTTGCCGAGATCGTAACCGCACTCCTTCGCCAAGCCATCCTTGATCTCCCAAAGTTCCCGGATGATCGGATCACTCATAGCTAGTCCCTCCCATCAATTCTTCTGGCGTGCAGATTTCCGGGCACACGTATCCAAGTTTGGCACACACGGCTCGTATGATCGGCTTTGTTTCCGCATTGTCGATGTGCCGGCAATTCCACGTCAACAAATAGTCCATGTTGTGAATGGTCGCCAAGGCGATATGTATCGCGTCGTCTTGCGCCTTGGATGGCAATGCAGCCTCGGCAATCAATGCTCCGGCCAGTTCGTATGCCTCCGGCATGACTTCCAATAGCTGCAGCCCTTCAAGGGATCGCAACCGAAACTTTGCCGCATCTGCGTCTCCTTGTGAGGCTTCCTGTTTCACAAGAGGTGAGATAAAAGACACAAAAAAGCCACGCTGTTCATTCCACCACACATGCGTAAGCTGCTGGCGAGCCGCAGCAACCAAATCGCGGCTCGGCCGCGCGGTCAGGTAACTTATGATGGAAGTTTCTATGTAGACGGTTTTCATGGCTGACACGCTTTATCCTGTGAATGCGCGTAAGCGCAAACTCAAATTGTCGAATCGTCTCTGCTGATCATCGCCGCAACGCGTGCGGCGGGATTCCTTTCCGCAATCGATACTGTTTTGAAAGTACTCGTTCTTTTGAAAAATGTAAACCGTTATTCTCCGGCTTGTGTCTCTCATAGAAAAGTAAATTTTACCATATCCAGACCCGTTCCGCCATTATCAGCAGTTTGCCTGCAGCAATTCTACTTTTGGCAAGGAAGGCGGGATTGTCCAGGCCGTGCAAACCGGTTAAGCGGGTGGATTAAGTGTAAACAACAAAGCAGATTCCAGACGGCATCAAAGAGGCCCATCCCGAAATCGAGTGGAAGGCTATG
>JAQWAM010000219.1 GCA_028707675.1 Kiritimatiellia bacterium
GTGCTCTTCCGATCTATGGGGGCCGCCAAGTAGTTGCCGTTGACGGTGAAGTAATAGTGGCGTGTGGCGTTGTCATTAAAGCCGAGGTCGAACTTGAGGCCGATGACACCGGTGGTGGGGTCGCCCTTTGGCGTGCCCGGGAAACTACCCGGCTCAGGCTTGCCGGCCTTATACATGCGTGAATTGATGTCCGTGCCGTTCCACATGCCGGCGTCCAGGATAAGTATGTCCGCGCACATCAGCGCGAAGGTCACATGGCTGATGGCGGGTTTTGTTCCTGATGTGAAAGAGTAGAACCAAGTCGATTGGCCGTCGGCGGGGTCGTCGTAGAAGACGCCTTTGAACTCGGCGGTGTGGTTGCCGATCGCGATTGGGCCGGACACGCAATCCGCGTGTATGGCCAGCGGCGACAGCGTCGCGCAGAGCGCGGCCAAGTAAAACAATTTGACGCGAACAGTATGAATATTCATTGCGCACCTTTTTTGTTATGACGGGGATTTATCTTGCCGCGACCTTTTAGCAAACAAAACAGCACAAGCTGTTTTACTGGCCGCGAATACAAAATTATTCCTCTAGTTAACGGATAGTATCACGCTATTTTCGCCAGTTGACTACCGTAAAATTCAGGCGAATGAATATTGTCATCCCCTAACATAGAACTGCCGGATTCCAGTGACAGGGCGCTTGTCAAACGCGTCATGAAACGCTATACTGCCCTCATCTTAAGCGTCTTCGGGGCTAGGTGATTCCGGGTGACCGGAAAATTCCTGACCGGCGGTATAGCCCGCGACTGGCAAGCTGTTCCTGCCTGCCACTGACACGGTTCAATTCCGTGGCCGACAGTAAAGTCTGGATGTTAGAAGGTGCTGAACTGTATGCGATTTGCCCCGGTCCGCTTTGGCCGGGGCTTTTTGTTTTGAGGTAAGGGGTATGTCAAAAGAGACAGTTTTCGATGCAGTCGAGGAGTGTATCGAGGCGTTCCGCAGGGGCGAGATGGTCGTCGTCGCGGATGACGAGAACCGCGAGAACGAGGGGGACTTGATTATCGCGGCCGAGAAAGTCACTCCGGAAGCGGTCAATTTCATGATCAGCAAGGCGCGCGGGCTGGTGTGTGTTCCCATGACCGGGCAGCGTTTGCGTCAGTTGGGCTTGGAACGCGCCCCCAGCCGCAACCGCGGCGACAAATTCGCCACGGCTTTCACCTTCTCGGTGGACGCCGCAGCGGGCGTGACCACGGGCATCAGCGCGGCCGACCGCGCGCGGACCGTGCGGGTGCTGCTGGACGACGACGCCGACACGCAGTCGATCGTCAGCCCCGGGCATGTTTTCCCGCTGGAGGCGCGTGAAGGAGGCGTGCTGGTGCGCGCCGGTCACACCGAGGCCGCCGTCGATCTGGCGCGGCTGGCAGGGATGAGACCGGCCGGGGTGATATGCGAGATCATCTTGGACGACGGCACCATGGCGCGGCTGCCCGACCTGCGCGCGTTCGCCGCCGGGCACAAGCTGAAAATGCTCTCCATCGCGGATCTGATACAGTACCGCCGCAAGCGTGAGCGTTTGATCGAAATGGTGGAAGAGGTGGATCTGCCGACCGCCCTGGGGCATTTCAAGCTGCGGCTTTATACCTCCGCGCCTGACGGCATGGATCATCTGGCGCTGATCAAGGGTGATGTCGAAGGCGGTGACGCGCCTCTGGTGCGCGTACACAGTGAATGCCTCACCGGCGACGTTTTCGGATCATGCCGCTGCGATTGCGGCAACCAGTTGCATGCCGCCATGAGCATGGTCGAGAAAGAGGGGCGAGGCGTGATCCTGTACATGCGGCAGGAGGGACGCGGCATCGGTCTTGCCAACAAGCTGCACGCCTACAAACTGCAGGAGGGCGGGCTCGACACGGTCGAGGCCAACGTCAAGCTGGGGTTCGCGCCGGACTTGCGCGACTACGGGGTGGGGGTCCAGATTTTGGCGGACATCGGGCTGAAGCGTATCCGGCTTATGACCAACAACCCCAAAAAGCTGATCGGCCTTCAGGGGTACGGGCTTGAGATCGTCGAGCGGGTTCCGGTAGTGTTCGAACCGGGTGACCATAACCGACGTTATCTGGAAACGAAAAAGTCAAAAATGGGGCATTTGTTCTAATGCAATTCGAATCGACGGCTGCGATAAAAAACAAGTTGTTTCTCACACGAAGCCACGAAGGACACGAAGGTAGAAGTATTGTTTAACAGAATTCTTTGTGGCTGTTGTGTCTTTGTGTGAGACAGAATTGGGTTGCGGGCTTCGCCCGCATTAGGAGGTAGTGAGATGAAAGAGATAGTTGGAAAGATGGACGCGACCGGCATGCGGATGGCTATAGTGGTCAGCCGGTTCAACAGTTTTTTCACCGAGCAGTTGGTGAAAGGAGCTGCGGACTGTTTTGTGCGGCACGGCGGAGACGATAAAGACCTGACGCTCGTGCGGGTGCCCGGCGCGAACGAGCTGCCCGCCGCGGCTCAGCGGCTGGCGGCATCGGGCAAGCTTGACGCCGTAGTGGTCTTGGGCGCGGTGATTCAAGGCGCCACGCCGCACGCGGACCTGATCAACGGCACTGTCGCCCGGGCGTTATCGAATATCGCGCTGAATACCGGAGTGCCGGTGTTGAACGGCGTGGTTTGCGCGCAGAACCTTGAGCAGGCGATCGAGCGCGCCGGCACCAAGCACGGCAACAAGGGCTGGGACGCGGTGATGGCGGCCATCGAGACCGTGAACGTGCTGAAGGCGCTGTAGCGTATCTCACACGAAGTCACGAAGGACACGAAGGTTATTAGAGGGCATAGATTGAGGGTCAAGGAGTTTTTATGGCGACACGCAGGCAGGGGCGCGAGTGGGCGTTGCAGATGCTGTTTCAGGCGGATCTGAATCCCGGGCTGGATTTGGATATGGCCATTCCCAAGTTCTGGAGGCAGCAGTGGACCTGTAAGGTTGAAGATGCCGCTGAAAAGTCAATCGAGCTAAAGCCTAAAGAGGATAAGCCGGTAGAGGATCGTGTGGCGCAGCCCAAGATACGCGAATTCACCGAGAAATTGGTGAGGGGCGTTGTGGGGCATCTGGAAGAGATAGACGCGAAATTGATCTCGTACACACAGAACTGGCCTTTGCATCGCATGGGGTCGGTCGAGCGCAACGTGTTGCGGCTGGCCTTTTACGAGCTGATGTACTGCAGCGACGTGCCGCCGGCCGTGGTCTTGAACGAGGCGATCGACCTGGCCAAGTATTTCAGCAACACAGATGCCGGGCGGTTCGTCAACGGCGTGCTCGACCGGCTCAACAAAGAGATTAACCGCAAGTGATGTTTTGATCCAATTTGAGGAATATGAGATTGTTTTTACGCAAAAGCCGCGAAATTTTCACGGCTATCCCGTCTGCCTCACGCACGGATCCACCTTCGCTAAAGCTACGGCGGACAGGCACGTGCACGGCAGGTCGGATAGCCGCGCGGATTTTTTGGAGTGCGGTGCCGTCAGGTCGACGCGGATTAAGACCCGAGCACATGTCCGATCCGCCGTCCATGTAGCGTAAGGAATCTTTTTTTTCATCACGAACTTAGGGCGTCGATAGAGAAAAGGCATTTAGGTAAGCGTGATGAATCAACACGTGCAAGACAGAAAATGGATGCGGCGGGCTATCGCATTGGCCCGTTTGGGCGAGGGCCACACGCGGCCGAACCCGCCGGTCGGCGCGGTGGTCGTGAAAAACGGGCGCAAGCTGGGCGAGGGGCGTCATTGCCGCGCCGGACTAGCGCACGCGGAGGTGGAGGCGCTCAACGCCTGCCGCGGTCCGGTAAAGGGCGCCACGATGTACGTGACATTGGAACCGTGCAGCACACACGGGCGAACGCCGCCCTGCACCGATCGCATATTGGAAGCCGGTATAGCGCGGGTGGCGGTGGGGTGCCATGATCCCAACGCCCGCCACCGCGGGCGCGGCATTGCCGTTCTGGCGGCGCGGGGAGTGGAGGTGACAGACGGCGTTCTGGAGGCTGAAGCCAGAGAACTGATCTTGCCGTTCGCGAAGCACATCACAACCGGAACGCCGTTTCTGAGCGTCAAGCTGGCTATGACCCTGGACGGGCGCATCGCCGACCGTAAACATCAGGCCAAGTGGATCACCGGGGAAACGGCGCGCGCGGAGGTGCAGCGGATGCGCAAGCGCGCCGACGCGGTGATGGTGGGGGCGGGCACGGTGTGCGCCGACGACCCTTCTCTGCTGTGCCGTCTGCCGGACAGCGGCGACCTGATTCGTGTGGTGGTCGACGCGACCGGGCGCACGCCGGCCGGGGCGCGGGTATACACAGACAGCGCGGCTGATCGCACTATC
>JAQWAM010000220.1 GCA_028707675.1 Kiritimatiellia bacterium
GAGGGCATTCACCACATAGAAGTTCAGCTTCTTGTCGATGATTTGCCGCTCGACCTCGTCCGGCATGCGATCCCAGACCTCGTCCGCGTCATAAGGCGAGGCCAGCAGGAAGGTGCCGCCGGGCTTGACGCTCGAAAGCATGTCGTATTTCTCCAGGAACGAGAAATTGTGACAGGCCACGAAGTCAGGCTTGGTGCAGAGGTAGGGGCTGCGGATGATCTCGGGGCCGAAGCGCAGGTGCGAGACCGTGATCGCGCCGGCCTTTTTTGAATCGTAGACGAAATAGCCCTGGGCGAAATTGTCGGTGTCCGAACCGATGATCTTGATCGAGTTCTTGTTGGCGCCGACCGTGCCGTCCGAGCCCAGCCCGTAGAACATGCACTCTTTGCGGCCCTCGTCCGCCAGCGTGAAATCCGCGGGGATTTCAAGGCTGAGGCCGGTCAGGTCGTCTTTGACGCCGACGGCGAAGCGGTTCATCGGTTTCGCGCCGCGGGCGTTGTCGAAAACCGCCTTGACCATGGCGGGTGTGAACTCTTTCGAACCGAGGCCGTAGCGTCCGCCGTAGGAGGGAATCCAGCTCTTTATGTTGGCCAGCTTTTCCTGCATGGCCTCGCCGATGGCGGTGCGCACGTCGCCGTAGAGCGGCTCGCCGACCGCGCCGGGCTCTTTGGTGCGGTCGAGCACCGTGATAGTCTTGGCGGTGGCCGGGATGGCCAAGGCGAACGACTTGATGTCAAACGGGCGATACAAACGAACTTTGATGACGCCGACTTTCTCGCCTTTGCCGACCAGCTCTTCCACGGTTTCGTGGACGGTCTCGGCTCCGGACCCCATGATCACGATGACGTGCTCTGCGTCCGGCGCGCCGACGTAATCGAAGAGGCGGTATTGCCGTCCCGTTAGCTTCGCGTATTTGTCCATGGCTTTCTGGACGATGGCGGGAGTGGCCGCATAGAAGGGGTTGACCGTCTCTCGCCCTTGGAAATTCACGTCCGGGTTCTGGGCCGTGCCGCGCAGGACCGGTTTCTCGGGGTTGAGCGCGCGGGCGCGGTGGGCCGTGACAAATTCATCGTCGATCATCGCGCGGACCACCTCCTGGTCGACGTCATCGACTTTCTGCACCTCGTGTGAAGTGCGGAAACCGTCGAAGAAATGCACGAAAGGCACGCGCGACTCAAGTGTGGCGGCGTGCGCGATGGTCGCGATGTCCAACACCTCCTGCACACTGTTGGAGGCCAGCATGGCGAAGCCGGTCTGGCGGCAGGCCATGACGTCGCCATGGTCGCCGAAGATCGAGAGGCCCTGGCAGGCCAGCGCGCGTGCGGAGACATGGAAGACCGTGGGGATCAGCTCGCCGGCGATCTTGTACATGTTTGGGATCATCAGCAGCAGGCCCTGGGAAGCCGTGAAAGTGGTTGTGAGCGCGCCGGTGGCCAGGGCGCCGTGGACCGCGCCCGAAGCGCCGCCTTCGGACTGCAGCTCCGCCACGTGCGGCACTGTTCCCCAGATGTTCTTCATGCCCTTGGCGGCCCATTCGTCGGCCCATTCGCCCATGTTCGAAGATGGGGTGATGGGATAGATGGCGGCGACCTCGCTGCAGGCGAAAGCGATTTGGGCTGCGGCCTGATTGCCGTCAACCATGATTTTTTTCGACATGATTCAACTCCTTAAAACAGTTAAGCGCGTCCGCCTAAAGCCGGACGCGCTTAATTTTGATTATTTTTTCAGTGCGGCGCGAACATCTTCGAGCTTTCCGGCCGAACCGAGTTTGACATTCTTGGCGGCAATGAAGGCCGCGTATTCCGGTATGAAGACCTTGCCGGGGTCGCGCAGGTCGAACTTCTCGGGGTGGTCGCGGAAGAACTCGCGGTGCACGCGGCACCAGACCAGGCGTCCGTCGGTGTCGATGTTGATCTTGGTGACGCCGAGTTTGGCGGCGCCGAGGAACTGGTCCGCGTCCACGCCGCTGGCGCCTTGGATGTTTCCGCCGGCCGCGTTGATGCGGGCGACCTCGTCCTTGGGCACCGATGACGATCCGTGCATCACCAAGGGGTACTCAGGCATGAGTTTCTGGATCTGCTCGAGGATGTCGAAACGCAGTTTCTGGTCGCCGTGGAATTTGAATGCGCCGTGCGAGGTGCCGATGGCGCAGGCCAGAGAGTCACAGCCGGTTTGCTTGACGAAATATTCGGCTTCTTCAGGCTTGGTGTAGACGTGCTCGGCGGCGGAGACGTCCTCCTCGATGCCTTTGAGCTGGCCCAGCTCGGCTTCGACGACGATGCCCTTGGCATGCGCGGCGTCCACGACACGCTTGGTGATCTCAATGTTCTTCTCGATCGGGAAGTGCGACGCGTCGATCATGACCGAGCTGTAGACGCCCGAATCGATGCAATCCATGCAGGTCTCTTCATCGCCGTGGTCCAGATGCACCGCGAAAACGGCTTCCGGGAAAATCTGGTCGGCGGTCTGCATCATGGCTTCAAGCATCAGCTTGTGGGTGTACGAGCGCGCGCCTTTGGAAAGTTGCACGATGAAAGGCGCCTTGCTGTCGACATTGCCTTTGAACAGACCCATGGTCTGTTCCAGGTTGTTGATGTTGTAGGCGCCGATCGCGTATTTTCCATAAGCCTGCTGAAAGAGTTCTTTTGTGGTGACGATCATGGATATCTCCGGTTTTGTGCGGCCGGTGTGCGTTGCCACGCGCAAACGCTCCGATGCCGTGAAATGAAAGTCAGTTAATATACAGCCTGAAGGAGGTCAGGACAAGCCAAAACCGATATGCCTAAATCGCGGGTAATAAGTTGACGTGTCTTAGGCGGAATTGATAATTTTGGCGCATGACACCATTTGACATTTTGGTTTTGACGGCCGCGAACGAGGCGCAGGCCAAAGGTTACCGTGAGCAGCTTGTCTGGCGGCGCGACGCGGGCCTGCTGGATCCGGCCACGCGTTTTGAGGTCGTCGCCGATCCCGGCGGCAGGCGCGTGGGTTCTTTGGGCGCGACCCTTAACGTGCTGGAAAGGCTGCGCGGAACCCTGGCGGAGGTGGATTCGCCCGCCGGGGCCCAAAACGTTTTTGAGGGGCGCCGCATCCTGATATGCCACTCTGGCGGCGACAGCAGGCGGACGCCGGCCTACGCGGCGCAGGGCAAGGTTTTCACGCCGGTGCCGACTGCCGCGGCGGACAACCTGCCTTTGGCGCTTTTCGATCTGATCCTGAAGAATCTGCAAAAGCTGCCCGCGCCCGCAGGCGGTCATGTGCTGGTGACTTCCGGTGACGTGCTGCTGACCTTCGACCACGAGTCGGTCGACCTGTCGCGCCCGGGCGTGACGGGCGTGGCCTATTTCGGCCCTGCCGAGCGCGGCTCGCGGCACGGCGTGTATGTGCCGGAAACTTTCACGGGCAGTCCGCTGCGCACCGAGTGCGTCCGGGTGGCCGACTTTTTGCAGAAACCACCGGAGGCCGAGGCGCGGCTGCGCGGGGCGGTGGACCCCTTCGGACATGTCGCGGTCGACACAGGCCTTCTGAGCTTTGATCCGGACACTTGCGCCGAACTTTTGGACGCGGCCGAACGGGCTGGCGGGCGCGCGCATGGCGGCATTCTGGGAGAACTGGAGACGGGCCGGTGTCCGGCGCTCGACCTTTACGAGGATCTGACAATGGCGCTGGCGCCTCGGCATGACGAGCGGCGCTACATGGAGAGGGTGTCAACGGCGCGCGGGGCGGACGATGCCCACAAGCGCAGGATGGGGCGTTTTTACCGGTCGATGCGCGCCATACCTTTTCAAGTCAACGTGGTTCCGTACTGCGACTTTTTCCATATCGGCAGCAGCCGCGAGCTTTTGACGGGCTTTTCCAGCCTTTCCCGCACGGCGCGCGAATATTGTTTCGCCAACGGCAGCGGCGCGAGCGTGGCCGGTGACTGCGGCAGCCCTTTCATATTCAACTCTTATGTCAAATGTCCGGTGAAAGCCGTGAACGCATTGATAGAGGGGGTCCACGCCGAGCGTTGCCGCCGGTTGGATCTGAAGGGAGAAAACATATTGACCGGCCTGCCGCCGGAAGCGGCTGTGCCGGTGTGTCTCGGCAAGGGCACGGGGCTGGCCTGCCTGCCGGTCGGCAGAGCGGGATGGGCCGCGGTCGCGTATGGTTTGGACGATGATTTCAAGACGCCGTTCGGCGGTGACAGGCCTTGCCTTTTTCTCAACGCCCCGGTAGAGGAGTGGCTCGACAAGAACGGGATTAAAGCGTCGCGGCTGTGGCGCGGCGACGCTGCGGACGGCATGTGGCGCGCCCGTCTGTGGCGGGTTGGCCCTGTTGACGCGGTTGTCGCGGAGGCTGTGGCCGTTGCGCGG
>JAQWAM010000221.1 GCA_028707675.1 Kiritimatiellia bacterium
CCGCCGCCCTCACACTTAACATGCAGTTTGTCCGCCGCCTGCTCTAACCCCTCACTATTCACTCTTCACTATTCACTATTCACTCTTCACTATTCACTATTCACTCTTCACTATTCACTATTCACTATTCACTCTTCACTATTCACTATTCACTCTTCACTATTCACTATTCCTATGCGTTTCGTTTACCCATGGTTGTTGTTGCTGCTATCCATAGTCCCTTTGCTCGGCGTGGTCTGGCTATGGCTCTTCCGCCGCGCCCGGCTGCGTCTTTCGCTGCTGGTGTCGCCCGCCATGCGGTCGCGGCTGATGCCGAAAGACCGCGCCTTGCGTTTTTACGCGCAGTTCGCGCTGGTTATGGCAGGGCTGGCATTCTTGTTGTTCGCGGTGGCGCGTCCGCAATGGGGACGGCGTGACGAGAAGGTCATGACACGCGGCCGCAACCTGGTGATCGCGCTTGACGTCTCGCGATCCATGCTGGCCCGGGACGTGCACCCCAACCGTCTGGAACGCGCCAAGACCGACATCATGGATCTGATCGAGGATCTCAAGGGCGACCGCGCCGCCTTGTTGGTTTTCCGCAACAAAGGCAGCCTCGTCTGCCCGCTCACAACCGATTACGCCTTCTTGCGACAGGCTCTAGACGGCGCCACCCCTGAATCCGCCCCGCGCGGCGAGACCGACCTCGGCGACGCCATCCGAAAATCGCTGGAAGCCCTTGATCCGGCCCTCGATGAGTACAACGCCATACTGTTGATCTCTGACGGAGAGGATCTGAAAGGCGACGCCCTGGAGTCCGCCCGCGAAGCCGCCCGGCGCAACATCCCCATCTTTACCGTCGGCATCGGCGACACCGCCGGCGCCACAATCCCCGACACTGATGGCCAGGGTGTGCAAAAGCACAAAGGCGCGGCCGTGCAGACCCGCCTGACAGCCGAGACGCTCGCCGCCATAGCCAACGCATCCAACGGCCGCTACATACCGCTAGGCACGGCGGGAACCGCTCACACCACCCTCGGCGCCATCTACCGCAGGCACCTGCGCCAGTTGGCCGCCAAAGAACAGCAGGAGATGATCGAGAACCGTTACCAAGAGCGCTATCAGCTTTTCCTCTTTCCTGCCATCCTTTGCATCTTGGCCGCCGCATGCCTCAGCCGCGGCCGCCTGCGCGGCCAGACATCCCGCAATCTCTCCACCACTGCCGCTGCCGTATCGCTTCTAACCGCCATCACCCTCCACGCCCAGCCCGCCCCAAAAACGCCTGATCCCCAACTTTCAACGCTTAACGCTCAACGCTCAACTCACAACGCTCAACCTGCCAACCACAACTCCCAACTCCTCACTCCTGATTCCGCTGCTGTACCGCAATCGCCTGCCACGAACCGCGCACCGGTTGTCGTGGCCCCCGGCCGAGCCGGGGCGCGCGCGGCGCAGCGCCTGCTGCGCAAAGGGAAACCGGCCGAAGCCGCCGAGGCTTTTCTTTCTGCCGCGCGCGGCGCGGACAAGGAAGAGGCTGAATCGTACCGCTACAACGCCGCCTGCGCCTATTGGCAGGCGAAAGACAACGAAACCGCCATGCAACAACTGCGCTCGCTGCTGACCTCGCAAACCTACGGAGCCCGGGCCGGCGAGCTGCTGGGCAAACTGCTGCTGGAGAAGGCTAAAGCCGACATGACGGAACAACCGGCCGAAGGCATAGCCGCGCTCGAGGTGTCCGCATCCGCTTTTCAGCGGGCGCTGCGTGACGCGCCGCAGGACGAGCGCCGGCAGCGTAACCTCACACGCGCCGTCGACCCCCTGCCGCAGGCGCGGGAAAACGCGCACATCGCCAAAGTTATGGAAAAGCACGGACAGACGCCGCCCGACTCCCTAATGGACCGCATGCTTAAAGAGCAGCGCGCGATTGCCGAAGCCGCGGCAGGGGTCTTCACAAACGACGCCCAGGAATTGATCTCGCAATCCGAAAGCCTTGCCAGCCGACAAAAGGAACTCTCCGACCTTTGGATACCGCTCAAGCAACAGATGCTGCAGGCGGTCACAAATCAGCAGCAGCAGGCGCTCTTCGCCAACCGGATCGAGCTTGCCCGCGACAGCATGAAGGGCACAGCCCAAGCGCTGCAAGACCTGTTGCCGGAGTCCGCCTCGGAAGCGGAACGCCTCGAACCGCTTGTCTATCCCTTCTGGCAGGCGGTCGCCATGCCGCCGTCCCTGATCGACGAGGACATAATATGCCAGAGCAATGCCGTTCAGTCAGTCAACGCCCAAAATCTGATGGGCCGCGACACGCAAACCGAAGCCTTCGCACTGACCGGACTTTTCCGCCAGCGCTTCCCGCAATGGGCCCAGCAATACCTGCAGCAGGCGCAGTCCGACACCAACATGCCGCCGTTCACGGCCGAAGACCAGGCCAGAATCGAGGATATCGCAGAACATACCGAGAAGCTGCAGCGGGAAATTGTCGAACTGAAACCGTCCGAAACCGAGCGCCGCTCCCTGCAAGCGCAGGCCCTCGCAAATCTTTTGGAGATCAGAGAACTGCTGCCTAAGAATCCCAATCAGAACCAACAGCAACAACAGCAGCAGGAGCAACAACAACAGGAACAGGAACAGCAGGAACAGGAACAGCAGCCCGAACCCGAGCAAGAGAAGGAGCAGGAGCAAAAAGAACAGCCGGAAGATCAGAAGCCCGAAACGCCCCAAGACGCGCAGGAGACTTTGCGGCGCGCGCTGGAACGCGAGAAGGAGCACGAGCGGGACAAAAAAGAACGCATGCGCAAGATCCCGATCGCGCCGGGAGAGAGAGACTGGTGAGAACGACGCGCAAAGCGCTGCGCTTTTCGATCGCGTCGAAAGAATCGATTAAAGCGAATCATTCGATTCTCTCGATTCCCTCGATCTTTTCGTTCCTGCCGTCGCTTTTTTCCCTTTTCGTCTATGCCGCCAGCGCCGCAGAAATCACGCTTGATGTGAAACCTAACCGCTCGTCTATCTATCTGGGCGAGAGTTTCAACCTTAACATCGAGGTCAACGGCGCCGACCGCGATTTGGGCGACCCCGCCTTCCCGTCGCTGCCGCCCTCTGACCTGCATCAGCTCGGACAGCACAGTAACAGCCGCTCCAGCATCTCGATAATCAACGGCCGCATGACCCGCGAGTCGTTTGAGGGACGGGTTTTCGCGTATCAGATCAAACCCCGCGATCAGGGCGTTTTCCAAACCGGCCCGGTCAAGATCACTTTCAAAGGCAAAGCCTACACCCATCCGGGCGTGTCGGTAAAAGTTGCGGGCATCGAAAAACAGGACACGGTCATCGCCAGCGTCACGGCCTCGTCCTCATCCGTGCTGGTGGAAGAGCCTTTCTCCATCACCCTCTCCGTGGCGGTGAGCGAGTTGCCGGACCCCTTCGCCGAACACAATGAGCCGATCCACCACAACCTGCCGCCGCACATATCCGCCGACTTTCTTGAAATACGCGAGGAACCGCCGGGGCTTAAAGGCCCGGATTTGAATCAGATTCTCAACGGCCTGATCGACCAGAACGGACGCCAACCCGCCTTCGCCATCAACAACTACCAGACCCGCGATTTTGGCGGCTTCGGCAGTCTTTTCGACAGTGATCCTTTCCGGGCGCGCCCGATCCGCTTCAGAATCAAACCCGAACGCAAAACCATCGACGGCAAGAAATACCGGGTTTACTCCATAAAGCTCGATTACACGTCTGGGAAAGAGGGCGAATTCACCTTCGGCCCGCTGACTTTCAAAGGTCAGGTCGTAACTGATGTCGACGCCAACCGGCAGGCAATCACCAAAGACATCTACGCTATCGGGCCTGCGGCAACGGTCCGCGTGGTGCCCCCGCCGGACGCCGGGCGCCCCGATAACTTCATCGGATCGGTCGGCAAGAACATGCGGGCGCAGTCTTATTTCGACACTAACGTGTGCAAGGTCGGAGATCCTCTGACACTCACGCTGGAAGTGACAGGCGCTATAAGCCTGTCTAACATGCGCACACCGCTGTTGAGTCTCCAAAACGATTTGATCAAAGACTTCCGCATTTACGACGACAACGTCGCGGCCGAAACCCTGCCGGACGGCAAGCGGTTCAAATACCGCGTGCGCCCGACACGCGAGGGCACTTTGGAATTCCCGCCCGTGAAGCTCGCCTACTACGACACCGAAGCAGGCGCCTACACAACCGTGGCGACACCCGCCATACCGCTGCAAGCCCTGCCCACAACCCAGATCGCCACTGCTGAAGAGAAGGATAGCGGGGATTGGGCCGGTACGCTATGGATATACTAATAAAATATTGATGAATAAAAAAGGAAAAGAAAATAAAGATCATAA
>JAQWAM010000222.1 GCA_028707675.1 Kiritimatiellia bacterium
GTCGTCAAGCTCCTCGCGATCCGGCGTGCGGAACGGAACGCCCTGCGCCATCAGCAGATCGCGCAGCTCGGCCGTTTCCGGCGTGTCGCGTTCCGCCGGCGGCAAGACCGCCTCGTAGATATGGCGCTTGCCCGCCCGCAGCACTTCCAGCGCCGGCCGCCGTCCGTAAATCCAGTCGCCGCGATCAGACTTGTCCGCGCGGGCCGTGTCGCGCGGGCCGGCAAAATCCCGGCCCTGTTTGTTTCGTTTTCGCATTTAGCCTCGTAATTTTCTAATGTGTTCTTTCGCACAAAACCCAAGTGTGTGTGAGTGTGTGGGTATGTGTGTATGTGGGGACGAACTCACGCACTCACATACAGGCCGTTTTCAACCGCTTTTTTTTGACAGTAATTTCCCGGTGAGCTACTTGCGCGGGCTCAGGCGCGATTTTTCGGGGTTGCGCCGCTGCCAGGCGCGCCACCCGTAGGGCTGGGTCCAGGCAGTGTCGAACTCCGGTTCGTTGTTGGTGCGGTTCACGGCGCGCCGCGAGGCGACCACCGTGGCCCGCACATAAAGATCGTCGTCGGCCAAGGTGTAGGAAGCCTCAATGCCCTCTGCGGTTTTTACGGCGCGTCCGATGTCGTCAGAGTAGATGACGCCTTCCCGCGCCGGTTTCTTGCCGCGCGCGGGATCGTCAAAGGTTTCCGTGGCGCGGTCGAACCCGGCTTTGGTGGTTGTGAAGACGATCCGGTAACTGAGGCCTTCTTCAGGCGCGACCTTGACGCGCAAGACTCCGGCGGCATTGTCGAAGGCGACATCGTCAAGGGCGACGCCGGTGGAGGCGTAGAAGTCGCCGCGGTACATGGACTGCAGCAGCGAGGCCGCGTCAAGTCCGGCCGCGCGCACGCAGATCCAGCCTTCGCCGGGACGCGCGGAACCCGCGGGGTTGGAGTAGCTGTGCGTGTCGTCGGTGGCGGTGGCGAAGACCGGGTCGTGGCCGTCCTCCACGCGGAAGGCGTTGACCACGTCCCAGAACTTCTCCATGGAGTGCCAGGAGCGGTGCGCGGGATGGACATGGCCGCCGTCGGCGTTGCAAAGCTCGAAAAAACGCACTTGTGGCAGGGCAACAAGCACATCCGGCGTGATATCGAAATATGGCCAGGTGGGGTGGTTGAGCATGAACAGCACGGGCACCTGCCGCTCGTCGCCCCAGGCGCGCACGGCGTTCTCGATGCGGCCGAAGGTCTCGGCGGGGGTGTCGCCGTAGCGGTAGGGGATAGTCTCGTGAACGTTGATCGCGTTCATGTGAACCTGACGGCCCGCGATCACGCGGTTGACTTCCAGTCCGGGGATCATCAGGAACTCGCTCTGGCGGTCAAAAATGCGCTTGAGTTCCCAGACGGTTTTGAGGCGTATGAACTCCTTGGACGCCTCTTTCTTGACATGCGCGCTGGCGGGGTAGCGTTTGAGGTAGGCCGCGGCCTCGTCCTTGCCGAGTTTTTTCGAGCCGACCTCCAGCCAGGCGTTTGTGTCGGTCTGCACGATCTGGTGGTCGGAGAGGCAGACGAACTGATAGCCATTATTGCGGTACCATGCCACGGCGTCTTCCGGCATGGCGTCGCCGTCGCTCCATTTGGAGTGCATGTGCAGGTTTCCGCGATACCACTGCGCGGCGTTAATGACAAGACTCAGCCCCAAGCTGACAGCGAACAAGATCTGTCTTTTCATAACATGTCCCCTTTTCTATAACTTCAAGCTGATTAAGATTAGGATTAGGATTAGGATTAAGATTAAGATTAGGAAAAATGGAGACTTTTCGTAATCGTAATCTTGCTCGTAATCGTAATCGTTCAAATACCGTTACCAACCTGTTTTCGCCGCGGACGCCTCCCCGAGGCGTCCGCGGCGGTTTCGGCGAAACCGCCCTACCGTTAGTGTGACAAAATGGCCAAGTTATAGACAAATACTGACATGTAAGTTAGCACAAAGGGAGGGCGCGTTGCAACCGTTTAGGGCGCCCGAGTCCCGGTCGGGGCGCGATTTTACTTCGTTGCATCGCACCCGCCGCAGCTTGTTATCCTTTGAAGATCACAAACTTGCGCATGGCGAAATTGATCAGCAGCGCGGCGATGATGTTCGCGCCGAAAGCCAGCGTGGTTTGCGCGCCCGCCCGGGCGATCAAGAGCGTCTGGATCGCGGTGCCGATAACCCAACTGATGCCGGACACCGCGAAGAACAGCGCGAACTCCATAACCCAGTGGTGGCGGCCGGGCTTGAAGACGAACATGCGGTTGAGCGCGTAGCAGAAGATGTTGGAGATTACAAACCCGAGCGCGTTGCAGCAGGCCGCGTTAAAGGCGCGCGCGCCTTGCGGGATCGCGGGGGCGGTCAGTCCCAGCAGCCGCACGGTGATGTCATCCTGCGTCAGGCACGGCAGCAGGAACCAGCCGCAGAGAAAAAAAACCAGGATGTTGACACCGGTGGCCATGCCGCCGGCAACGCCGTATTTCAGGAACTGCACCAGCGGATGGGCGTCATGCCCCAATTGCCGTTTGATCATCGCTATCATAGCTTGCCCGCCTCAGTCAGCGCCCATACAATGTAAAACGCCATGGTTCTTCTTTTCCGGGGTTATTCCCGCATGCCGTACTTGCGGATCAGGCGCTGCAGGTAGGCGCGCTCGATGCCGGCCTCGCGGGCGGAGCGGGAGATGTTCTGCTTGTTGCGGGCCAGCAGGTCGTTGAGGTAGGTGCGCTCGAACTCCTCGATCAGGTCGCTCTTGGCGTCCTTGAAAGGCTTGTCGGTGACGAAGTTGACCTCGGGTTCGCTGGCCTTGCGGCCGGCGCGCAGGTTGCCGAGGCTCAGGAAGGCGCTGAGGTCCACCGGGCGGCGCTCGCTGTAGAAAGCCAGCTCGATCAGGTTGCGCAGCTCGCGCACGTTGCCGGGCCACTCGTGCCGCTTGAGCACGTCCATGGTGCGGTCGAAGTCGGCGAGTTGCTCCAGGGCGTCCGCGCCGTGCAGGTCCGTCAGGAAGCGCTTGACCAGCAGCGGCACGTCCTCGCGGCGGCGGCGCAGCGGCGGCAGCTCGAGGTGGACCACGGAGAGGCGGTAATAGAGATCCTCGCGGAAGCGGCTCTCGTTGACCTCGTTGGCGAGGTTGCGGTTGGTGGCCGAGATGATGCGCACGTTGATCTTGCGCACCTTGTTGCAGCCGACGCGCTTGATCTCGCGCTTTTCCAGCACGCGCAGCAGCTTGGGCTGGAGATCCGGCGAGAGGTCGCCGATCTCGTCGAGGAAGACGGTGCCGCCGTCGGCCAGCTCGAAGGCTCCCTGGCGGTCGGCGTTGGCGCCGGTGAAGGAGCCTTTGACGTGCCCGAAGAGCTCGCTTTCTATCAGCTCCTTCGAGATGGCGGCGCAGTCGATGACGATGAAGGGCTTTTCGCTGCGGGCCGAGTGGTTGTGAATCTCTTCGGCCAGAACCTCCTTGCCGGTGCCGGTCTCGCCGGTGATCATGACGGTCACGTCGGCGGGCGAGTAGGTCTCGGCCAGATAGAAGATGCGCCGCATCGGCACGGAGCGCCCGAGCATCTTGCCGAAGGCCTCGTTGCGCGAGAGCGGGATGTCGTTGGCGTCCTGCAGCGGGCAGAAGACGATGCGGGTCTTGCCGAGCTGAATCTCCGAGCCGGGGGCGAGGTGGGCGGAGGAGACCCGCACACCCTGCACGAAGGTGCCGTTGGTGCTGTCGAGGTCGCGGATCAGGTAGCCGGACTGCTCGACAATGATCTCGCAGTGGCGCTTGGATACGGTGGAGTCGCTGATGGCCAGGTCGTTGCGGCTGCCGGATCCGATGGTGAAAGTGTCGTGGTTCACCACGAACTCGCGTCCTTGGAGCGGCCCGCTGATGACCAGTAGCTTGGTGCGGCGCACCCGCAAGAAAAGCTCTTGGTTGTCGCCGTCCGCAAGCACCAGCGTCTCGGCGGAAACGTTGTTGGTGCGGTCTTCTGTCATAAGTGCGTATACTATAACGCATGCCTACAGTTGTAGGCAACCTTAAAAATGGTTTTTACATTACAAAAAATCAACCTTGCCCGCCGGGTTTTCCTCATGCTATATTAAAAATCCCGTTGCTTTGTGTTTACGGGTTTCAGTCTGCGGTAAAAGAGGTTGAAAATAAGGCGGAAAGATCTTGAGATGGTCTGTTTTTTCGGAGTTTTAGCGATGCGGGGGCGGCTGAGGCGGCGGTCAATGCTGTTTCGCTGCTTTTTGTTGTCAACAGTTATTGTCAGCATTTGTGCGGTTAATTCCGGCTGCAAGCGCCGCGGGCAGCCGGTCGAG
>JAQWAM010000223.1 GCA_028707675.1 Kiritimatiellia bacterium
CTTTCCATGGCCGCGCTGGAGGCGCAGGCCCGGCGTGAGCTGGAGATTCTGGGCACGGGCGCCCAAATGTTTTTTTCAAAGAACAGGAAATAGTTTTTGGGACAAGTGGTGTGTGAATGCCACCACAAATTGAACAGGTATGGAAACTATGTCTGACAATAATGAGGACAACCGGCAGTGGTTTCTGCGGATCAACGGCGAGACGGTCTTCGGTCCGGTTTCGACGCAAGGCCTTGTCTTGTGGGCGGAACAGGGACGGATTCTGCCGGGCCACGAGGTGTCGGCTGACCGCAAGAAGTGGGAGCCCGCGACAGGCGTGGATTTTTTGGGCATGCGCTGGTTTGTGGATGACACCCAGGGAGATCTGCGCGGTCCGCTGAACCGTCTGGCGGCAGAGGCGCTGATCAAGAGCGGCAAGGTTCCTGAAGGTTCACGGCTTGTGGAGAACGACGACGCGCAAATGCCTGACGGGCAGTCTGCCGCGAATGATGAAGAAATCCACCATCAGCGAGAGGCGGCCATGCCGGAGGACATCCTGCGCCGCCGCATCCGGGAACTGGAGTCGATGGTGAGCGAACAGCGCGCGAGGCTGACCAAGCTGTCGGACGCTGACGCTATCGAGGCCATCCAGCAGGAGCGCGATGTGCTGTCGGCGCTGGTAAAAGAGGCTGAAGAGCAGCGTGACAGCATCAAGCGCTCCGCAGAGAAGGAAGCTCGCGCCAACGAGCGCAAGCAGGAGTCTCTGCGCCAGCAGATCAAGAAGCTTGAACAAGAGTGCGAGGAGGCCAACAACCGTTTGATTCTGCTGGACGAGGCTGCCGAGCGCCGGGATAAGGAGACCATCGAGGAAGCCGCTAAGATGGCGGTTATGGTACGGCAGGAGGCGGTTGACGAGGCGCAGCGCGAAAAAGAGATGCGGGAGGAGGCGTTGCGTAAAGAGACGCAGGCTTTGAGAGCCAAGCTCGCGGAATCGGAAAAATCGCTGGCTTCGGCTTTCAACGCTTTCGAACTCCGCCTTGAATCGATGACGGATGAAGCGGATGCTTTGAGGAAAAAGACCGCAGAGCTAGAGCGTGAACTGCATGACTGCAAGCAGGCTCTGGCAGGCAAAACCGACGAAACGCAAAGGCTCGCCGAGGAGCTGGAGTCGGAACGCGCGCGTTCCAAACAGTTGGCAGAGGATTCAAATGCGGCCAAACAAAATTTGCGCGCGACTGAAGAACGTCTGGCCTCCAGCGAAGCGGCTTTTGCCGAGCTGCTGAATGACGCGAATGCGCGCGACACGGAATACCGCGAAAAGATCGAGATGCTGGAAAAAGACTCGGCGCAATCGCCGGAAGAGCGCGCGCGTTTCCATGCCGACCAGGCGGCGGTCTACGACTTAGTCAAAGCGGAGGTCAGCGAGCTTTCCGAAATCATTGAAGCGGAGCGTTCGTATATCGAGGGGCTCAAAAAATTGTGTTTGCAACGGCAGCAGAAGCTTTTGGATCGCCGCCAGAAACTGCTGAAACATGTCGGTGGCGGGCCTAATGAAATGGCTCGCCGTTCCGGGCGCGAGCAGCCGTCGGACGCACAGTTGGCCCGGTTGCGGGCAGATCTGGAAAACATGCGCGTCACGTATCAGCGTGAACTCAAGTTTGCCGAGACCAAGGAACGTGATTATAAAGAGAAGATCGAATTGCTGGAAAAAGATGCCAACCGGCTCAAGACCCAGATGTCGGAATGCGAACGCAACGATGAGGCTCTGAAGGAAACTTTGGAGACCTTGAAAAGGTGTGAGGCTGACCTGTCGGAGGAGCGCAGGGCGCGCGAGGCCGAGAGGGAACAGTTCCGGTCTAACCAGCAGGCGCTGTTGAAACGTATCGACACACTGGAAAAACAATATCGAGTGTCGTCGCCGGAAGAGATCCAGTCGACGGAGGCCCGTTCGGTCAAACTGGCCTCGTGGATGCGCCTCAAGCGCTAATCCTAGCAGCGGCAGTTGAACGATCATGAATCGGGCCAAGGCCCGTAAACATTGGTTCTTTCGAAACCTGCGCCACACCTGTTTGGTGCGAGACGCAATTTGGAGTGCGGCGGCAAGCGGTATCCCGCGCGACGCCGCTTTCGGGAGCGAACGCTGCTCACAGAGCGGTGCCGCGACCCGCGCGGAGCGCGTTTCATGTTTTAAACAACTCCGAATGTGATCCGGTTCGCTCAAAAATCAAGGTGTCGTCTTCGAGTTTGTAGATGAGCAGCCGATCCCCAGACAAATGACACTCTCGCCGCCCCTGATAAGTCCCGATCAGTTTGTGGTCGCGCAATTCCGTTGGCAACGCCTGTTCACCGGCAATCCATGCCATAACCTTTTTTAGCCGGGTCACGTCTTTCCGGGACTTGAGGGCTTTCCTGTAGTCTTTCTCAAACCGGGTTGTGGTTTTGAGTTTCAGCATTTGTCGAGTGCCTTGAACATCTCATCCAAACTGCTGTATTCGTGCAATTCGTCCCCGCTATCGGTCGCTTCGAATGTGCGCCTTGTGATGTCATTGGGCATCTCTACTGGAAAGGGGAATCCTTTGCGCAGCCGAATCTGGCTGAAGAACATGGTGATCGCCTCTGTCGTGGTGACACCGAGATTCGCCAGAAGCTCCTCGACCTCTGACTTCAAATCCGGCTCTATCCGTGCTCTCACTGTTGTTGTGCGGCTCATGTGTTGTCTCCTGCGCATTGAATCGTAGCACTTTTGGGCTACAGATGTAAACGGTGAATATTTTCTTCTGGCGAACCTTTCTGTTTTCGGGTTCCACGACTGCAAAAGTGGCGGATTCGTCATATAGGTAGAAGGGCGTGTTGCCGGGCCCGCCTTCGGTACTGCGGCGGGTTAACCCCGCCTTCGGTAATGCTTCCGCCTACGCCAAGTCTACGGCGGACAAGACGGCGGGCAAACTTTGGGCGCGGCGGTAAACGTGTGACTGGAGGGAATGTCATGAGTCTTGATTCTGAAGGCGCGGCTGGGACACAACCCCCGGATGCGAATCTGCCGAAAGAGGCACACTGCCCAATCGTGTCGGGAATTGAAGAAAGGGATGTTCACGGCGGATCGCGCAGGGGCTAAGCGCGGACGGCAATGCGCGGCCAGACGCGCGCAAGGCGTGTGCGGCCGGAGTGCGGGTATCACTCGTTGCGGCACACGTTCGTGAGTCTGTGCGCGGCGGGAGGGGTAAGCCAATCAGTGGTACAGGCATTGGTCGGGCATGGTTAGTCGGCGATGACGGCGCATTACACGCACATCGGTATCGAGACGGCCAAAAGAGCGGTAGCGGCGCTGCCGGACGTGACGCGCGCTGAGGAGAATGGCGCGACGGGGGCATCCGTCGCGACAGGCGCGAAGCTGGAGGGGGTTCTGGCGGCGCTGGAGGTGATGGGGCGGGGGGAACTTGCGCGGGTCGGGGAGAGGTTGCGGGAGATGCTGGGGCGGTAGGGGGAGTGGTGAATAGCGATCGGCGGTTTCTGGGGAGTGGGGAGAAGGAAGAGATACGAGGTGATCAGTGAGGGGGATCGGTAAGTGGTAAGTTGTAAGAGGTGAGACCTCGGGCGCGGCGCCGCCGAGGGCGGCGAATGGCGTTCTCGCATTAACGTGCTATTGTCGATCCGCTCGGTCCACGCCAAGGGTCGCCGGGAAGTCTGGCAATCAGGGCGTCATGAACAAGCTGCACCGCTTCGGACGGATCATACTTCGTGGAGGCGTTCAAAAGCGGTGCGATGTCCTCCATAAATGCCGCATCGGTCTGCTTGTCGTGAAGGTTTTGCTCGAACTGGGCGCGTGAGATGGGGTGAGACTCGTGCGTCATGTATCGAAGGAAACAATGGACTGTGCGCTGTGGGTCAATCAGTTTCCGGGAGAGGCAGAGCCAGAGATCGAACAGGTCGCGCCCCTTCCGGCGCTGATACAGGGCTCGCAGTTTGGTTCCCATCAGTTCGTCGAGTCTATAGGTGTTGATCGGCGCGATGCCGCTGAACCATGGATTCGTTACCTTCATTTCAACGGTCTGGACCCCGAGGACCGTGAAATGCTCTCGGGTGTTGACCTCGATCTTGAGCCGCAGCGGCCGCACGGGCGCGATCTCCGAATCGAAGCGGTAGATCATCGAGAACCCGCCATCGGCACGAGCGCGCGATGGTTTGCCCAGCCACGGATCAAGCGTTTGGCGAATAGCGTCGATCACCGGACCGGCGGGGCCAGCCTGGGCCTGCACCAGGTCAATGTCCTCGGAGTACCGGTCGGCCAGGCCGGAGCGGCTGCGAACGTTCGATGCGCCGCTCGACCCAATCGTGGAGTGCGTCGGAGATCGCCCGTTT
>JAQWAM010000224.1 GCA_028707675.1 Kiritimatiellia bacterium
ATGAGGTGCGCGGTGGCGCGGCTCTCTTCCTCCATTCTTTCCAGACAGGCCTGCCAGCGGGCGTTATGGCGTCCCTGGCGCAGCTTGCTGATTTCCGGCGTGATCTCTGTGCGGAGGGTGTGGATGCGGTTGAGGAAATTTTTTAGAAAGCGGTCGAGCTCGGCGAGGATGATCCGGGCCGTGGCGGCGTCGTAGCGGCTGGCCGCGAACCCCAGCAGGCGGATGTTGAAATCGCCGAGGGTCTGGCTCACGCTGTCGGTGAGCGCGCTCATGCGCGCGAGCCGGTAGAAGACCGCGCGCGCAATCTCGTAGTCGATGGCGGCCGCGCCGGTCTTGTGAAAGAGGCGGGCGGTCTCGCGCAGCGTGCCGACGAGCTCCGCGAGCAGGTCGCGCGTGTCGGTGTCGTTGGGTTCGAGGTCATCGCGGCAGCGGGCTTCGAGCCAGAGCAGGAAGGCGGCGGCCTCGTCGGTGAGGCGGTAGCGGAACTTGCGGCGGCGCGTGTCGCGATAGCCGCGCAAACGTTCCTTCTCGAGCCGCTCGGTGATCAGGTTCCAGAGCAGGAGCTGGCGGATATCCTGATTGAAGGCGTCGGTAGTGTAGGCCTCGCCGCCCAAATCCGCGCGGCAGGCCGCATGGAGATCCTCGTGCAGCGGCTCCAGCTCGTGTTCGCGCCGGAAAGAGAGAAGCGCGGCGAGGATGGTCACATATGCGGCGGCGCGCTCGGCGAGCAAGAGGTTGCCGAGTTCGCGGTTACGGTTCTGGAGCAACCCCGCAGCGGTTGCCTCCGCCGAATCTGACTGATCCCGTTCCATAAAACAGCGTCATTTTATCAAACGGCCCGCGATTTATCCAGCGCGGCGTCCAGTCGCTCCATGAACCGCTCGCAGTCGCCGGGCTTCAGGAACACGGCCGCGCGACCGTTGCCCCTCGCCGTCAGGTGGCGCTTCGCTCCCAATGAGGCTTTAACGATAGGTGTCTGACCATAGGCGGGCCAAGAATTCGGGCAGTGGCAGCACGTCGACCTTCCCGACTCTTCTGGGGCGAGATTCCAGGCACACGCACACATAGTTACGCAGGAGCGATTCCTCTTCTATTGCCCTGAGCCCTTTCAGGTCATTGGGCGACACGGTTGCTTTGGCCTTCACTTCAATGGCGGTATGATCGCCGAGGATGAAGTCAACCTCGAAATTTGATGTGGAGCGCCAGAAGGCGAGCGACTGAGCGCCTTGGTAGTCGTTCCACGCGCTGAGTTCATGCATTATGTACGTCTCGACGGCATCGCCGTATTCCGGCGTTCCGGGGATGACCGTCCTGCCTTGAAGAATACGCGCCACACCCGGGTCCGAGAAATAGAATTTGGAAGACATAAGCGGCTTTCTCTTGCGGGACAGTTTCCACGCCGGAAGTTCCCGGATAAGCAACGTGTCTTTAAGGATGTCAAAATACTCGTAGACGGTCGTGCGTGGCACTTGGGCGTCGTTTGCGACATTGGTAAAATTCACGATCCGGGCGTTGCAGAGCGCCGTTATCCGGATAAAGCGACTGAATGCCGGCACATTCCTAGTCGCACCCTCGGCAACGATTTCCTCTTGCAGATAAGAGCCTGCATAAGCGCGCAGGTCGGCATCGGCATCGTCAGAGAAATAGATACCGGGCAAGCGTGTCATATATGTCGGTCCTTTCGACGTTTGTAATCTCAAATGACGACTCTTATGTCAATATGGCGGAAATTATAGAATCACTGAATCCGGGGTGCGGTTGCAAAAAGTTTTGCCCGCGGCGTGATGGACACGATCTACCCTGGATACACGCAGAGCGGCTTCATGCACAACGAGGACGGAAAGCGGTGCCGCGACCCGCGCACAGCGCGGCTCTTGTCACCGCAATCCAAATTTCGTCTTGCACCAAACAGGTGCGGCGCAGGTTTCGAAAAGAACCAATGTTTACTGGCCTTTGCCCGATTCATGCTTATTAAACTGCAGCTTACTGGCTAAAATCTCTATTCAAGGTCTGAACCTGTTGCTATAAAAAGTCGAATGTCTAATGTCAAAACACGTCCCCAAACATCGCTAAACGGTTACTTCTTCCTCTCGTAGCGCTTGACGATCTCGATCCGCACACGGCCGTCAGCCCGGACACTGACAGGATTGACGCCACGCATCACGCCGAAGTCTCCGCCGCCGACCTTCATCACATCGCCTACAGTCAACGAAGTGTCCTTCGCGCCGTAGAGATTGACCTCAACACGCGCGGATTCGCCCGGACGAACCACGACCGGTTCGAGCCTGTCAAAGCCGTTCGGCAAGTCCCATATCTGCGGCATCATCGCCTCGTAGGCGATTTGACGAACACCCTCCGCCGTAAACGCGGGAATGGGCTTTCCAATCTCCCGCGCCGGATCCTCTCCCGTGACCAGGCGTTGAAGCGGCTCGCCGTCGCAATCGTACTTTGTCCAAGCGCCGTGCGCGTCAAGCTCGGCAAACTCGCCGCTCTTCAGGTCAAACGGCTGCACACCCGCCGGCAAGACGCGGGACGCAATCGGCACCACCCGCATCTCCCCGATCGCAACCTCGGCCTTTCCGCCCACGGGAATCTCGTTCAGATAGAGGTTGACCGCGCCGATGCGTCCACGAAAGACCGTGCGGTGGAGAAGCCCCACCCAGTCCTTGTAGGGCCACACGTAGTCCGACCAGCGATCCGCGTCGTTCTCGCAGAACGGGAACTCGAAAAAGCGCCAGCCGGAGAAATTGAGATCGACGTAGTGTTCCTGATAGGCCTGCCCGTGTTCGCGCGGATTCTCGAGCTGGACGTTGAGAAGCGCGCCCGAACCGTCGCCCTTGATCCAGACCGCCAGCGCGACATTCGTCGGACCCGGCGCAACCGCACCGTCAAAATACTTCGGGCCCGCGAACCGGCGCGCGGCACATGCCCAGGCACCGCGGCGTACCGTGCCGCCATTGGTGGCCGAGAACACGATCATCGCGCCATGCCCTGTGTTCGCACGCGCCGTAACCTGTGCCTTCACCGGCACACGCGGGCTTGTGGAAACGGCAAGGGACGGCACGTCCGCAGACGAAAGGATCGTCCGTGCGCGCGGCGAATCGTACGGCGCCCCGCCGAACCTGGCCTCGACGCGGCGAACGTCCGCGTCCCGCACCTTCTGCAGATACCAGTTGCCGTCCTTCTCCGACTGGCGCAAGGCATAGTCATCACGCGGCACCTTCAACGCCTCCGGCGTGAACGCGCGCACAAGCCGGGCATGCTCGTACCAGCCGAAGACCGTCAGCATCTGCGCGGCATGATAGGGCATCGGCTCAGCCGTCAACTTCAGTCCGCAAATCATCGAAGCCACCAGATCATGTGCCGCGTTCTTGGCCGCATAGTATTCCATCTCGTCGACATAGAACGTACGCGAATGGAAATCGGAAAGCTTCGGTGCCCACCATCCGAACTGCGGCATCAGGAAGTTGGCCGTGCGCTCCGATAGAGAGCCGCGTCCGAGATGTATGTCATGAAAACGCTTCGGCGCCCAGTGCGGCACGTCCAGATTGCCGACCCGGGAATGGAACCACCAGGAATGCGAAGCAAAACCGTCGTCGCCGCGCACACTCATCGCGCCCTCGTTGACGATCTCGTCGCCTTTCAGCCGCTCGGCAATCGCACGCCGCGCACGGGTGACCCCGTAGGACGTCATCATGCCCTCCGCACCGTCGCAGTAAATCTGGTCGAAACCACAGAAGTTGAACACATCGGCGATGGCATCCGCCACCTTGTCCAAAAGCGGCGAGTCGGGATCGGGATAGAACGCGAGGTAGCGCTGCTGAAGATAATCGGCCCTGTCGCCGACGGCATGCGCCGAAACGGGCGTACCCCACGCGCCGCGCTTCAAGCCCGTAAACGCATAGGGCTTTTCACGCCGGATACCCGTGTACTGTAAGATCTCACGTCCCACGCGAATCGCATTGCCGTTGCCGGAGTAGGAAAAGACCACGTCGTGCTTATCGATCGGACGTTCGCTGACAACCAGCTCCGACGCATCCTTCGTCAACGGCTCCGCCAACGTGTAAGAGGTCCGGGCAAGAAGATTGGTGATGTCATCCGTCTTGAGCCACGCGTCCTTCGGATCGATACAGGCGGTCAGCGTATGTAAACCGGCCTTGAGCCCGGCCGCGTGAATGCGCGCGACCGCCTCGCGCATGTCGTCCTTGCCGTTCGGGAACGCCCGGCGGTTCACGTTGTAGTGTCCAAACGCCTCGTACCAGCCCTCGCGCAGATGAAGCGTCCCGAAGCCGGAGCGCTCGCACAGCGCGATGAAGGCGTCAATGTTCGCCATTG
>JAQWAM010000225.1 GCA_028707675.1 Kiritimatiellia bacterium
CGATCGGCAGCATGAAGGTGACCCCCGCCCTCGCCAAATCGCACAACAACTCCCCCGCGATCTCGCCGCAGGTCTTGACACTGGAGGTAGACGGGCACCCCGCCGTTGTTTATAGCCCCATCGGCATGGCCGGAGCATGGGAGCTGTCCCCCAACAAATACAGCAACAGCTACCTCTCGGACGACGCCCTGAAGCTCGGCGTCAACATGCTCATGTATTCCAGCACCCGCTGATAATCAGACTAGGACATTCAAGACAGGGCGGCGCCCCGCTCCTTTTATGCGCATGAAACATTATCTCCTGTTGCCGGTTTTTTTTCTGTTCTGCATCGCGTTATGCGCCGCAACGCCACAGGAGGACGCCTTCATGCGGGCATGGTCGGCGCACGCGCGCGACCCCGCCGCGCACAGGGCCGTGATCGACGCTTGCCAGAGTGTCATGGACCGCGCCTCCACCCTCGGCGAGTTCCTGCCCGTGGTCAAGACATTGGCGGCATGGCACCTGCTGGCGGACGGGCACCAGTCCGACGCCGTCAGGATCTTCGAAAGCTCGCTCTCCGCGGATAAAGGAGCGCCGTCATTGACACGCTATGCCGACACCATGGCCCGGCGCTGGCTGACGCGCCTCGACCACCTGAGGGCCGAGAAAGCCTTGAAGGCGTATTATGCCGACCACGTGGAGTATCCCGGCGCGCTTTCGCAGCTCTCGGTTCTGACCAAAGACAAACAGCCGCCAATTACCGACCGTTTCGGCGACCCCTGGGTCTATCAGCCCGAGGCTTTCAGCAAATTGCGTAACGCCGCCAACCAGCGTTATAAACTTTACAGCAAAACCGTCGGCAACCGGCTCACCCCCCTTAAGGCTCTGCCTTTCAGCGCTTACTGCGGCAAATCAGCGTCTATCGTCAGCCGCAAGGCCACCACCCCTGTCAGCGTCGAGTTCGAAACCGTCACCGATGCCGGCAAACGGCGCGGTGTGGCCACCGAGAGCGGCATCGTCAACGGCATACGCTTCCTGCGACTCAGCTCGGACGCCGGCTTCGCGATCATGATCGACAGCGACTGCGACTTTTGGATCGTCGCGACACCAGCGAGGAGCCGCTGATGAGCGAAGGCATCGCAGCTTTCCTTAATCCCGCGCAGATGGCGAAGCTGAACCGCCTCGCTCTCAACTCGCGATATGTCGTGGAAGGAACTCTGGCCGGCCGCCACCGCAGCGCGCAGAAAGGCGCCAGCACCGAATTCGCCGATCACCGATCCTACATGCCCGGCGACGACCTGAAACGCATCGACTGGAAGGTTCTCGGCCGCACTGACAAGTATTTCGTGCGGCGCTATCAGGACGAGACCAACCTGCGCGTGTACCTGCTCGTGGACCGCAGCGGCTCGATGGGTTACAGCAGTTCTACCGACCTGCCGACCAAGTTCAAGTATTCCTGCACACTGGCGGCGGCGCTCGGCTATGTAGTGCTGAAGTCCCGCGACGCTGTCGGCATGTGCGTTTACGGCGAGAAACTCGATGTCTCCATGCCGTGCAAAAACTCTTTCAACGAGCTGAACAACTCGCTCAAGATTTTGCAGGGCTACAAACCGGCCAAGGGCACAGCGGGCGCCGACGTGATGCACCAGATCGCCGAATCGATCAACCGCCGCGCCATGATCGTCATCATCTCCGACCTGCTCGACGACCAGCCGGAGATCATCAAAGCCTTCGCCCATTTCCGCAAGAACCTGCATGACGTGATCGTGCTGCACACGCTCGACCCGGTCGAGCTGAGCCTGGACCTCAAGCGCGGCGCGGAGTTCGAGGACATGGAAAACGGAGAGCGCATGATCGCCGACCCGCGCTCTTTGGCAAAAGAGTATAAAGACCTCATGGGCGAGTTCATCGACAAATACCGCAAGGCCTGCGCCGAAATGAAGATCGACTACCGGCTGATCAAGACCGACGAGCCGATCGACACCTTTGTCCGCGCCTATCTGGAGGAACGCAAGCGCCTCTCGCGCTGAACCCGTAAACGCTCATGTTAGTTTTCGCAAATCCAGCTTTCCTTTGGGCTTTAACCGCCGCAGCGATACCGCTGATGCTCCACATGTTTCAGCGCAGACGCACCGTGGTGACGCCCTTTCCAACCCTGCGTTTCCTGAAAGCCGCGCAGAAGCGCTCTTCCAGCCGGGTGCGCTTCGAAAACATCTTGCTGTGGCTGTTGCGCACCTTGCTGCTGCTGGCGCTGTGCTTCGCCTTCGCCATGCCCGTGATCCGCACCACCGCCGCGGGCTCGTGGCTCAGCCGCACCCGCCGTGACGTGGCCATCGTCATCGACGCTTCCTACAGCATGAATTACGAGCTGGATCGCGGCAAGGTCTGGGAAATCTGTAAAGATGCCGCGGCCACGGTAATCGGGGGTCTTTTGCCCGGCGATCGCGTCTGCGTCTATCTGGCCGCGGAAACCCCCGTGCCCGTCATCGAGAAACCAACCACGGAACACGCCACCGTTATACAGGCCGTCAATGCCCTGAAATGCCTGCCGGGCACTTCCAAGCTCGACGAGACCGTGGCCGCGGCCGTTGCCGCCCTGGAACAGCAGGACGGCCGCCGCGAGCGCGAGGTGTATGTCATGACCGACGGGCAGGCGCTGGCCTGGCAAGGCTTCCGCGACGCAGCCAAAAACGACGAAACCGCCAATACTGACGGGCGTGCCGTGATCACACGCGAACAGCGCGACGAAATCTCTTTCTTTGCATTGCTGGCCGGCGCCAAAGCTCCGGAAAACGCCTGGCCGTCGGATGTCAAAGTCTCGCCGCTGATCATGCTGGCCGGCCAGACCGCGCGTCTGAAAGCGCGCGTGGGGCGCTCCGGCGCGGCCAAGCAGATCACGCTGGGGCTGGAGATCGCGGGCCAGGAACGCGGGCGTCGCAGCATTACCCCGGAGGCCGAATCCGAGACCGATATCGAGTTTGTGGTCAACGGCCTTGAGCCGGGCGTCCATATCGCCCGCATCACCACACCGGCCGACGCCCTGCCCGAGGATGACGAGTTTATCTTCCTTGTGCGTGTGCGCAAACAGTTGCCTGCCTTGATTGTCGGCCCGCAAAACGCGGCGCGCTATCTTAAGGCGGCCCTGGCGCCCGGTGCCGATGATGAAGGCGTAAGACAGATTGACCCCGCGGAGCTGGACTCGGTCGACCTGCGCGACTATCAGGCCGTCTTTCTGTGCGACGCCTTTCCGCTCGCCGGCCAAGCTGTGCTGCGGCTGGAAGAGTACACGCATAACGGCGGCGTGGTCATCGTTTTCCCCGGAGACCGCGCCGAGCTTTCCTCTTACGACGACATGCGCATGTTGCCGTTGCCGCCGGAATCCGTCGAAAACATCCCTGTCGAAATCGCGGCGCGGCCTCTCCGCCGTATCGCCAACCAGCCCGGACAGATCGTGAACTTCAACATGTCGCTGCCGCCGGGCACTGTCCCGACCGTCGCGCTGAAACGCGTCATGCGGCTCGGAGAGCCGCGCGAAAACGCGGCGGTGCTGGTCACGGCCGGCGACGACACCCCGCTGCTCACCGGTCGGGCTGTCGGGCGCGGCCGGGTCTTCATGTTCACCGTCAGCGCGGACCGCGACTGGAGCACCTTGCCGCTCACCGCTTTCTTCCTGCCGGTGACGCACCAGCTCATTCGCCAAGGGGCCGGCGCTTCCGTGCAGCCTCCGCACGTGGTTCTCGGCACACAGCAGCCGGTCAACGAGATCATACCCGAGCACCGCGAGGATGACATCATTGACACACCTTCCGGCAGCCAACTGACACTGCGCGATTCCGGCAACCGCGTCTTGGTCATCGAGAGCCTCAGCGAGCCCGGCATCTACACGCGCGCCAGATCGGGCGCCGAAACCCCTGAACCGGTCATGGCCGTCAACACCGACCGCACGGAATCGCGACTGACCCCGCTCGGCGCGGCCGAGTTGGAGGAGTGGCTCTCTTTCAAAAAACTTTTCGTGGCCAACGATCCCGAAGAGCTGTCCAAGCTCGTCGACGAATACCGCAACGGACGCTCGCTGGCTGAAATATGCCTCTGGCTGGCCATGCTGCTGGCGCTGCTCGAATGGTGGTTTGCCAACCGCGCCCTGCGCAAACAGACCGGCGCATCTGAAAAGCTGACTGTGGATCTGGCCGGAAAGGTGGTGGTGCAATGAATACCGCCGAATGGACTTTTGAATATGCCGCGCCCGCCCTGTTGCTGATTGCCGCAGCCGTAACCGCGCTGGCCGCCGTGGCGTACGC
>JAQWAM010000226.1 GCA_028707675.1 Kiritimatiellia bacterium
GGCGTAAGCGCCGCGCTGGCTGACAGCAGACCTAGTGCCGCAACAGCAAAGAGGGTGAGCAGACATCTCATGGCTTACCGGAAGAGCAGAATGGTTCCGTTCGGATCATAGGCGAGGCCGACGGAAAAAATCTCGTCTTTACCATAGGCACGGTCTTCCGCCGTCACCGTCCAGGTCGCAAGACCCGTCCGGTTGGTGATGTCATTGACGATCCAGCTCCAGCTAGAATGCGTCGCGGCAGCCGTCGCCGTCACATCGACGGACGCACCCGGCTCGACAGGCGTATCACCGGCGGAGGGATCGATATTCTTGCCGAACGTCCGGAGCGTGAGCAGCGGCTTCTGGTACGCGCCCGCCGTCGGCCGGCCGTTCGTGAACTGAATCGGGCTGCCATTGACGTCGCTCGTCACCCACTTGTGGTAGTCCGCGTCATCGGCAACGCCCGCACCGATGGCTGGTGAAACGCTCAGCGGACGATAATCGTCACTCTCCCGTGCCACCAGCCGCGGATCAGCGTTGACGAATCCGTTTGTCAGCGATTCGTAGTAATCAAAGAACGAATGACAGACACAACCGGAAATCACCACGGCCATATCCGTATTGTAGAAGTCGGTCACGACCGAATTGACGACCTGCGGACCTCCGTAGAACACGGCCCCCTGGCTGACGTCGCCACCCAGTCCGCGAATCGTGCAGTGCCAGGCGCGGGAATATTTCACCGCCGATCCGCCAACGACGCCCTTGGTGAGTTTGTCGAATATATTGGTGCCGATAACGCACGCGGACAGGGTCGACTGATAGAAAATGTTATTGCCCTTTTCCAGTACGCGGTTGTTTCCGATGCGGCACCGGACGAACCAGCCGGAATTGCCAACCGCCGCATTCTGTCCGACATTGTTGGAAATGATGCAGTCCGCGATCTGCGACGGCCGTTCCCGCTGCGTGTAGAACGCTCCGCCGTGCTTGCCGTAGTTTGAACCGGTATAGAGATCCGAATGTCCGTCGGTCAACGTAAAGCCCTGCAAGGCATTGCGGATCTCATAGAAAGCTAAACACCGAACCGCAGCCGGACCGCAGCCGAACGCCGTCGGCGCAGCGTTCGGATCCTCCGCACCGCGAATAATCGTCTCCGCCGCACTTCCCGTTGCGACTATGCGCACTGATTTGTTCGTCACGCAGATACGGTTGGTGATGCCATACATGAATGCGCCCCCCTCGTCATAGTCACCGGGCGCAACATAGATGACCGAGCAATTGGCGATCGCGCCATTGGGTGCTGCATCAACGGCGCCTTGAATCGTACGTTTCGGGCCAACGCCAGGCTCACCGACAACCGCCGAGCGACCGTCATTGGAGTCATCTCCCGTTTCCTTGTCTACGTAAAACGGCGCTTCGGTCGCAAAGGTCGCCGTCAGCGTCATCTCGCCCTCGACCGGCGGCATCACCCAAAGCGAACCGTCTTTCTCCGGGAAACGATAGGTCGGATATCCGCCCGTCGCCGTGTAGCAGAAGATCGGACGTGACGATTCGGCCTTGACCTTGATCTGCATCGGCCAGTCCGTCGCATGGATCACCATGCCGGAGACAAGGCGGTCACGTCCATCCGGCATCTTGTAGATGCCGTCTAGGACGATACTGCCGCCTTGCGGCGTCACGACTTCCTGCGCCGCGCCGGCGGCAATGACACCCGACTGCGGAATCGGATGCCCGTAATAGTCGACATAGCGGAACTCCTCGGGGACGGTGAGCTCACCGAGCCAGTCCGCGTTGCCGGCCGTCGCCGTCTCGGAACCCGCGAGCGGACGCCAGTCCCCGAGCGGCGGCGCCGCCAGCTGCGCCGACGCCGTCACATTGCTCACGACGGCACCCGATTCCGCCGAGCAGACAGTGCCGAATGGCGCCGCGACGGACGTCACGCAGTTCGACCACACCTTTCCTGAATGGCAGTCCGACCGGTTGTAAAGGAAAAGCGTGTTGTAGATCGGTTTCTCGGGGTTGTACCGAACACACGCATATGCGGTGGTGGGATCCCAGTTCTCGATGAACGTGCAGCTCACGATCTTGCCGGGGTACAAACACATAACGGCGCCGTAATTGCGTGTAATGACACAATTGTAAAGAGAGGTGCCGTAAGTAGCCGAGCGATTCAGGTTTTCCGTCACAAGGCAACGGATGATCGTTCCGTTCATGACGGCTGCGCCACGGGTCGCGATATTGTTGGAGCAGACGCAGTCGACGAGATAGGACGCGCCCGAGAAGTTCGCGCCGCCACCCTCGATTTGACCGCCTCCTGTCAAGGTAAAACCCTTGACAATCGTTCCGGCGGCTCCTGACGTAACACGCACACAGCGCACGCAGTTAGAATTGGGTTCATCGACCGTCGCGTCAAATTCGGCCTGACTGCCGACGATAAACGTCTTGTCGCGTCCGTCACGCGACTCGAAGCGAAGCTGTTTCGTGATGTTCAGTCGGCTGTAACTGCTGACGCCGTTTGTATAGACACCCGGAAGGACGATAACCGTGTCGCCCGCCGATGAATTGTCTACGGCGTAATTGAGCGTTGCCCAGGCGTTATCTTCCGCCGTCCCGTACGACGTGTCGTCTACACCGTTCACGCAATCGACGTAGTTGGTCTTAGCAACCGCAACAAACGAAGTCAGGGCCAGAAGGCCCACTAGCGTCATCTTGTTCATGGTCCGTTCCTTTCTTAGCTTGGCGTGTTAAAAAGTCTTCTTGCCCGAGTACATCGCGCCGGTATCGGCAAATGAAATATATTCCCGCTTGCGCAGCGACTCCATCCACGGCTTGGGCTCGTTGCGGAAGACGACCTCCGCAAACGCCGCGGGACTCGCCGCGCAGGCGAATTTGGCAGGCACCGTGTAACGACCTTCCACAATCAGCCGCGGCTTGAGGCCCGTGCGCTTCTCCAGCTCCGTCGCAGTCGTCAGCAGTTCCGCCGCGCGCAGCGCCACCAGTGAGCGTCCCGCGATGTAGAGATTCACGGCCACCACCTCGTCGTCTTTGCGTCTTTCATAGTACGAGCGCTTGCCCTTCCGTTCCGGACGGATGACGTAGCGGCCCGCGTCGGCGAATAACGTCGCCGTCACTTCGCCTGCACCGGCCTGTCCGCCCAAGTGCAGGGTCACACGTCTATCCTTAGCCATCTCGCCCTTCACCGTTTCAAGAACGCCGCGACAATCCGCGCCGGCGAGTTCTTTTGCCACGAGCGACCGTGCGTTCTTCGCAGCGTTATCGACCGACACATCAAGCGCGACGAACTTCTCGGCGATCATATCGTAAACCGGCTTGAAGCCTGCGAGATGCGAGACTTCACCGTCGGGCGTTACCGTGTAGTCATCCGCCGTGAACTCGGTCGTCTCGGTCTCGACGACCTGCTTCGACTCGCCCTTGAGGTGCTTCAGCAAAAAGCTCACGGAACGCTCGCGATGAATCTTGGACATTTTATGCGGTCCCGGTGCCTCCGAAAGCTCGTACCAATCGGTGGGCAGACCGACTTTCGCAGCCACCTTCTTCACCAGCCGATACGTTGATCGCGAACCCTCGATCTGAAAGAAGTCCTCGACCGCAGCGTTGATAAGAACGGGGCACTCCGCGGCGAATATGAGCGCCGCGTGATTGAAGCCCCAAGAAAACTCATCAAGGAAATTCTGTTCCGCGTCCTGCGGTCCACAGGCTATCAGATGTTCACGTGCAGACGAAAGATAGCACGAAGGCGTAGCAGCCTTCACCCGGCCATCGGCAACCATGAAGAAAGCCGACATCGTTCCGCCGCCGGAATTGCCGCTCACACCGAGTCGGCTCGGATCGATGTCGCTGCGGCTCTCGAAATAATCGAAGACGCGGACGGCATCCCGCAACATATACGTCACCGTCGTCTCGCCGAGAAGCGCAGCATACGCGCCGATGCGCACATGCTCGTCCGCGCTGCGCAACTTTGCGCCCTGCGAGCGTTCGCCCTGTCCGAGCGGGTCGTAGATGACGGCCGCGAGTCCGTTCCGTGCACCGAGTTCGCACGACTGGAGATAGCTGGGCGCAGCCTTCCCCGTGTCCGAATGCCCGGGAATGAACATGTACCCAGCGTAGGGCGGCTTGAACCTCGCCTCGTCCGGCAAGAATACCAACGCCGCAACGTACGCACCGGGCGCGCTTTCGAGAATCACCTTCTCGATGCGGAAGCCGTCATAGGCCCTGATCCCGACCGTCCGCGCGTTGAGCGGTGTGCGTTCGATGTCATAATAGCCGATCTTC
>JAQWAM010000227.1 GCA_028707675.1 Kiritimatiellia bacterium
GATCATCGAAGGGAAATCGCCCTGAATGCCTATGAGCGTTGATCCCGTTGCAGAGGAGGTTCGTCAATGAACATCCACCAGTTTCGAGATTTTGTGAACAGTTTTCACATTGATTTCGTCATCCATCACTACTCGAATGTCGACGGGAAAAATTATTGGGCATGCCTGTGTTCGACGATGGACTGGTTGACGGAAGCTGATGATGCTTTGCCCGAATTCAAAAAGCGCGCAAAGCAGAATGTTGGCTGGATCGACCTTTACGGTTATTTATCCTGCATCGATGTCACCATGGAAGCCACAGAGCAATTGCACCGCTGCGTTTTTGGCGTCTCCGGAAAGCCGACTAGCCTTCAATTCCCCACCCAGTGTTTTGTTGCCAAGCCGAAAGAGTTTGCCGGTCTATCGGATCGCGATTACTTCAAAGAACTCCGATCCGCGTTCGGCGCACACCCGGTTAATCTGCACGATTTGACGACGACGAACGCCTCAAAGCACAAGGCAAAGCGTTTTGCAAGTTGGGTCCTGTCTTCTGGACGGGGGCAGATTTCGGATGAGGTTGATTTCTCCGTTCGACTTTACAGCAATTTGATAGGGGTTGAAGATGTCCATTTGGGAGTCAAATTGTCTGAACTGGATCGGTTCTGCAATCAGTACCGCAACCATCTTGAGAGCATCGTTGCTGAAATCAAACGATAGCAACAGGGTCAGACCTAGAATATAGAATTTAGCTGCCGGGCGAAGAGGGGATTTGGTAAGGGTACTGCATGTCACGACCTTGGCGAGTCCGATATGCGGGAGCGAAGTGCCACCTGACGGTGAGGGGAAACGGGCGCGCGGCCGTGTTCCTAGAGCCCGGCGACTACAAGCGGTTCATGGAGCAACCGGACGCCGCGCTGGAAGCGGACGGGGTTGTCCTGTTTGCCTACGTCCTCATGCCTAACCATTACCGCCTTTTCGTCGAGACGCCTATGGGGAATGCGCACCGTTTCATGCAGCGGCTGAATACGGCCTACGGCATGTACTTCCGTTTCAAGCACAACCGGCCAGGACACTGTTTCCAGGGACGTTACGGGGCGAAGCTGGTGGCGGGCGACCGTTATATTCTAGCGCTGACGCGTTACATCTACCTTAACCCGGTTAAGGTGAAGGGCTTGGACTCTTCCCCGGCGAGCCGCAAGCGTGACGTGCTGATGGGCCGTCTGTACAGCAGCTACCGCAGATACGCAGGGCTGACGGAATTGGAACGGCGCGTGGATTATCGCTGGTTGTCGTTCTTGGGGTGCCGGTCAGAGCGCGGCAACAGGCGGGCGTATCGAGGGTTTGTCGAGGCGATGCTGGAAAAGGAAGACGAGTTCTTTATGGAATAGATCGGCAAGAGCCGGTACGCCATAGGCGACGAACTGGAGATCAAAGTCTCCATGATCGGAGCCTACATACAGCGCATCTAAAAGAAGCTCCACGTGCGCAGCCGCCGCGAGATCATGGCGCGGTACAAGTGGCAGCGGTCTAACGCAGCAGTTGGAAGAGCGGGTGACGGCGCGCTTTCTTGTCGAACGACAGGACGGTGTTGCAGGAATTCGCGGCTGCGACGTGCCCGATCAGCAGGTCTGAAAGGTCGCACGACGTTTTGCGGGCATCCTCCAGCATTCCGCGAACCACCTTCTCTGCTTCAACCTTCAGAACCGGGATCGTGGTCAGGGCGGTTACGGCTTCCATAATATCGCGTCGAGGAAGGTTGTAAACTGACTCGAGAACCCAGAAGAGTTCCAGAAGTACAGGCAGGGAGATAAAAAACACGTTCTTCTTCGCTTCAGCCTCTTTGAACAACCGATACACCGATTGCGTCTGCGCTTCGTCGTCGGCAACGAGAAACCGTACTAGAATGTTGGTGTCTATTCCCGTCATGGCCGGACCTCCCGGGTCAGCCGTTGATGGATCGCTGCGTTCATCGCGTCGACGGTAACGGGGGACTGTCCCTTGCGCTTCAAGATGCCGAATACGTCATCAACGCCACTCGACAGAGGCTTCATCACCGCTTCGCCTTCGGACAAGGTGAAGGTGACCCGGCTGCCCGTGCGGAGGTGAAACGCATCCCGCAGAGCCTTAGGCAAAGTCAATTGCCCTTTACTGGAGAGAGTAGCGGTAAGCATAAATAACGCTCCTTACTTGAGTGATCTCCTTACAGTATAGCCGTCGGGCGGCGTACACGTCAAGAGTGTCGATAACAGTTATCACCTTCGTTTGTTCCCGCTCTGCGGCTCGCGGGGACGCTCGCCCCCCAGTGCCATTACTTGCCGCAGGTTTGGAGGGCGAGCGTCCCCGCGAGCCGCAGCTTCATGCCCCGCAATTACCCATCCGGTCATTCGGTTGTAGTGAAAAGGTCGAAACGGCGGGCGGAGCTCCTGCCGCGCCGCCAGAAGTCCGTGAAATCCTTCTGTAAACGCGGCATGTCGACGCCTTCAAACGCGGCATCCGTGGCGGCCGCTGCGTCTTTGGTTTCCGCCAGGGCCTTAAGGTATGCGTCAAGAATGCCGGAATAGGCTTCCAGCTTTTCGGCGGGAACGCCCTTTCGCAGAAAGTATATCAAGGCCCATGCGGTTGTGTAGTTGAGCGAGCGCTGCTGATCCGAACCGTTGTAGAATTCATCATACCCGTATTTCAAAAGCTTTGGGATATGGGCTACGGCGGCATCGAAATTGCGGCCCAGATGGTTTACGCGCGCGTTTTCGGGTATCTCGACATGCCCGCGGTTGTCGATCCGGGCGGTCTCGAAGAAACAGGCGTGCCCCTCGTTGTACCAAACCGCGTTCTCAATCATGTCCGTGGCGTAAAAAAGATATTGGTGAAAACCCTCGTGCATGATCACGCTCATGGTCTGGCCGCTGTCTTTGCCCTGCGAGAGGATCACCAGCTCGCGCCGCATCGGCGACCACAGCCCGATGCTCCACTCATGTGTCTTGCCCACATACTGTTTATAAGCCTCCGGTTCCTCATAGATGCGCACGACGCTGACGTCGATGTCGCTTTTGAACGGCGGTATCAGGCGCGTGAAGGCGCCGCGCAGCGCGGGCATGTTTTTCTGCAGATCGCGCACCAGTGACTTGCCGGCGGCGCTGCGTATGTCCGAGAGGAAGATATATTCAGGCGTTTCGGCATACCACCAGTCCTTCATGTTGGCTATGCTGCGGCGCGCGGCCGTGCGTCCGGGGTGCTCCTGTATGTCTTGCGAATCAGGCGCGGCCGGTGTCAATAGCGCGCCCGGCTTGTTTGGATCGCCGGCCGCGGCCGAGGTCAGGCGCGACTGCGGCAAGGCGCTCACTTTCGCTAGAAAGTGCGTTTCGAAGTCCTTGCGGGTTTTGCTTTTGAGTGTGCCGTCGTTGATCCTGACCACAGCGCAGAACCAGTCTGATGGCGCGGCCGTTCCGTCCGGCAGGCGGGTTTTGACGCGGAAAGCGTAGACTAGCGACGCGGACTCCTCGACCGGGAAGAAAAGAGCGCTGGTCAAGTTGAACCCGGTGCGCAGGCTCTCGGGCTGAAGCGGGGTGCAGCCGGAGAAGTCTTTGACCCAGGCCGTCAGGGCGGCTGCGTCATCGGGATCGAGTTCCGCGGCGGCGGCGCCGAACGCGCCGTCGAAATCCTCGCGTGTCACATGGGCGGTTTCAGACTCGATCCGCGGTAACAGGCGCGTGGCCCGGCCAAGAATAAGGATATTGTCCGCGTTGTCGCGCCATTGCCCGGCGTGCTGCGTGGCGTACCACAGCTCGCGCGCATCAAAGAGATCTTTTTTGTAACTGTCGCTGCCGCGCTTAAAAGTGTAGCTGTAAGTCTTGTGCGTCGGCAGCGGCTCCGGCAGCGAGCCGCCGAGCGTCCGCATGCGCAGTCCGATCTCGGGGTAGTTCTTGTCCGCGCGGAACGAAGGCGCGGCCAGGACAGGCATGAGCGTCAGCACGGTCGGTACGGCCGCTAATAAAACACGAAAAGGAAACATATGATGGCCGCTCCCGCAGAATAATGTTGGCATGTGTCTCATCATTCCACCATTCCAATAATTCAGCTCGCGGCCTCGGTCAGAAGATCCGAGCGCTGCGCGATGTTCTCAAGGTGGCGCTCTTTGTTGTCGACCGCGCCGACCACCGCGATCTACACCAGTCCGCGTTCGGGGGTGCAGTGCCCTTTCTGCAGACGGTTGACGTGGCTTTCCATTGATTTCTGCGCCAACTTCTCCAAATCCTTCACCACCACTTCCACCGCCTTGGCCAGCAGGCGC
>JAQWAM010000228.1 GCA_028707675.1 Kiritimatiellia bacterium
GTTGCAGGTGATCGGGCCTTTGGGCAACGGTTTCCCGCTGGAGCCGGAAGGGGAGGCGCTGCTGGTAGCCGGGGGATATGGGGTGGCGCCGCTCTTTTTTCTGGCCGGACGGCTGCCGCGCGCGGGCGTGGCCCTGATTGGCGGCCGCGCGGCGGCAGACATTTTGGCCCGCGATGAGTTTGAGCGGATCGGCTGGCGGGTGCGGGTGGCCACACAGGACGGTTCGATGGGCGAGAAGGGCCTGGTGACTGACTTGCTGGATAGGGAGCTGGAGCGGCTGCGGCAGAAAGGGCTGCGCGGCGAGATTTTCGCGTGCGGTCCGGAAGGCATGTCTCGCGCGGTGGGCGAGCGGGCCGCGGCCGCCGGCATGCGCGGATGGCTCTCGCTCGACAAGCGTATGGTTTGCGGGGTCGGCGCATGCCTGGCTTGCGTGCAGAAGCTGCGGCGCGCGGACGGATCGACATGGATCGGCAGGGTTTGCCACGACGGGCCGGTGTTCGAGGCGCGCGAGATTGTATGGTGAATGTTATGGGGCATAAGATTGACATGGCGGTGAATCTGGGCGGCATCCGCATGCGGAATCCGGTGACGGTGGCGTCCGGCACTTTCGGGTACGGCCAGGAGTATGCCGGCTTGGTTGACGTGACCCGCCTCGGCGCGATCACGGTCAAGGGCATCCGCCTGCGGGAATGGCCGGGCAACCCGCTGCCGCGGCACGTCGAGGTTCCCGGGGGAATGCTCAACGCAATCGGGCTGCAGGGGCCGGGGGTGGAAGGTTTCGCGCGCGATTACATGCCTTTCCTGCGCACGACCGGAGTGCCGGTGATCGTGAACATCTGGGGCGCGGACGAGAGCGAGTACGCCGAGGTGGCGCGCCGCCTGGGCGAGGTCGAGGGCGTGTCGGGGCTGGAGCTTAACATCTCGTGTCCCAACGTCAAGGAGGGCGGCAGCGTGTTTGGCACTGATCCGCGCGCGGCGGCGTCGCTGGTGGCCGCGGTGCGGCGCGCGACAACTTTGCCGCTGATGCCCAAGCTGGCGCCGAACGTGCCGGACATCAGGGTCTTTGTGCGCGCTGCGCAGGAGGCCGGGGCGGACGCCCTGTCGCTGATCAACACCTTGCCGGCCATGGCTATCGACATCGAGAGCAGGCGTCCCATACTCGCCAACAAAGTGGGTGGTTTGTCAGGTAGCGCCATCCATCCGGTTGCGGTCAAGTTGGTATGGGAGGCGGCGCAGGCCGCGCGCGTGCCGATCTTGGCGATGGGCGGGATCATGGGGCCGGAGCAGGCTGTCGAGTTCATGCTGGCCGGCGCAGCGGCTGTGGCCGTGGGCACGGCGAACTTCATCGATCCCGGCGTGTTCCTGCGCGTGATTGACGGGATCGAGGCCTACATGCGGCGGCAGGGGCTGGGTTCGGTCAGGGAACTGACCGGGGCCGTCATCTGTGATTAACCCGGGAGGCGCGATGGACAGGATTTGGTATTATGCTGTTGACGGCGAACGGCACGGGCCGGTGACTTTCGAAGAGTTGCAGGCGCAGGTTGCGGCCGGCCGGGTGAAGCCGCTCGACTTGGTGTGGCAGCCCGAGTTCGGGCCGGACTGGCGCAACGCAGGCCAGGTGCGCGAGCTCTTCGCGCCTGACCGTGCTGTCGCGCCGCCGCTGCCGCGCACGGACGCGGCGATTAACGTTCCGCTGACGGGTGTCGCGGGTGACCGGCCGTCCTGTCTCGCGGCGGTGTCCGATGCCTTTGCGGGCATGACCGCTATCCTTCTCCGCCCGTTTGACATGACCCGCTGGTTCAGCATCGGCTTCTGCGCGTGGCTGGCCATGTTCGGCACGCAGATGTCGTTCAACCCGGCTGAGCTGAAGCTGGGCCGCGAGGAGGCGGAACTGCGCGCGTTCAAGACGGCTGTCGATAATATTCTGGAACGGTTGGCTTCTCATTCATGGGGCGTCGCCGAGGCTTTGGCGATAGCCGTGACGTTGCTGTTCGCCCTGCTGTTCTGCAAGCTCCGCTCGCGCGGGGATTTCATGTTCCTGCACCGCTGGTACAGTCCGGACGCGACCATCCGTCATTGCTGGACCGCTTCCCGCGCAGCCGGGCAGGAGCTGTTTGTCTGGCGGGTGTATCTCTATGTGATCGTAACGCTGTTGCTGACGCTGGACGGTGTGGCGGCATACGGGTATGTGGTCAAGCCGTATCTGGCTGCGGGCAAGGTCTGGGACGTCTCGCTCCGCATGCCTGCGGCCGGGTTTGCGACTGCCGCAACCCTGATCTTGACGGTGGCCGCCCTGGTGTCGCATCTCACGAAAGCTTTTGTTGCGCCGGTCATGTATTGGCACGGGGTTAATGTGGCTAGGGGCTGGCTGGCGGTATTCGGACTGTGTAACCAGTACCCTTTCGCGGTAATCGGCTATCTGGTCTGCGGCATGGTTTGCGCCATGGCTGCGGGGCTGGCGTTGCTGGCCGTCGGGATACTGACCTGCTGCATAGGCTTTATACCTTTCATGCTGCCGTATTTCGGCGCGGTCGCGATGTTGCCGTACTCCTTGTTCTTCAGAGGATACACGGTATGTTTTCTGAGTCGGTGGCGTCAGGATTTGGTGCCGGCCTCGGCTTGAGCGCCGGAAGGAGAGTTAATGATCCCTCGCGAACTGATTGAAGCAGTCCCCAAGAGCGATATCCACACGCATCTGGACGGTTCGATGAGGCTGTCAACTCTGATCGAGCTGGCGCGCGCGCGTAATGTGGATCTGCCCTCTTACGAGGTCGAAGGTTTGAAAAAGCTGGTTTTCAAGCCTGACTACAAGAATCTTGAAGAGTATCTGCGGGGCTTCCGGTATACCTGCGCGGTTTTGCTGGACGCGGAGGCGCTGGAAAGGGTGGCGGGCGAGCTGGTGGAGGACTCTCTGCGGCAGGGAGTGCGGTATATGGAGGTGCGTTTCGCGCCGCAACTGCTGGCCGCTTCCGGCGAGGACTGTGTGCGCGCACTCAAGGCCGTGAGCGATGGGCTGGCGGAAGCGGCCGCTCGGCACAACACCTCGCAGGCTGTCGCGGCAGGCGGCGACATGCCTTTTGAGTGGGCGATCATCTGCTGCGCGATGCGTAATTTCCGGCGCGGCATGAGTGGTTATTATGATGCGCTGCTGGATGTGCTGCCGGGCATGAAACACCGTGATCTGGTCTCGATCGCGTCGCTCGAGGCGGTGCGCGTGGCAGTGGCGGCCCGCGACAGGTTCGGTGTGCCGGTCACGGGGTTTGATCTGGCCGGGGAGGAGTCGGGGTATCCGGCCGGGCATCACTTCGCCGCCTACGAAGAGGCTCACAGGCATTTCATCCGCAAGACCGTCCACGCCGGCGAGGCCTACGGGCCGGAGTCGATTTACGAAGCTATCGCACGCTGTCATGCCGAGCGCATCGGGCATGGCACCTTCCTGTTCGCTGCGGACCGCATCAAGAATTCGGCTTTCGCCGATAAAGAGGCGTTCACGGAGGCGCTGGCGGATTACATCGCGACCATGCGTGTGACCATCGAAGTCTGTCCGACCAGCAACCTGCAGACGATACCGGAATTGGGCGGCGATATGGCCAATCATCCGGTGCGGCGCATGGTGGACTACGGCATGGCGGTGGCTGTGGCTACGGACAATACGCTGGTGTCGCACACGGACATAAACCGGGAGCTGGCTCTGGCGGCGGACGCGTGCGCGCTGGACATGGCCGGGTTCAGGCGTCTGGTGCTGGCCGGCTTCAAGGGCGGTTTCTATCCGGGGAAATACTCGGGCAAACGCGCGTTCGTGCGGCGCGCGGCGGAACTTTTTGATGAACGGGTCGCTGATTTCCAGAAAAGGATTTCGGGTTGCGGAAACAAGTCGGCCGCCCGGGGTTCCGGGCAAAAACGAAGGGGCAACCTGAACGTTTAACGTTAAACGCTCAAGCTATAGGTAAAACATGAGGGTGTTGACGGTTGAACAAATGCGCGCGGCTGACCGCGCCGCCATTGGGGATTCGGACTCGGCGGGCATGGTTCTGATGAGCCGCGCGGGTGCGGCTGTGGCACGCGCTGTCGAGACCATTGCCGGATTGCGGCGCACACGCCGCGCGGTGTTGATCGCCGGGCACGGCAATAACGGCGGCGACGCCTGCGTGGCGGCGCGCTGCCTGTTTGAAGACGGCTTCAATGTGCAGGTTATAATGACCTGTGTGCCGGCTGTGCTGAAAGGCGACGCGCGCGAGGCGTGGGACGAGATGCGCACGGCGG
>JAQWAM010000229.1 GCA_028707675.1 Kiritimatiellia bacterium
CTCATATCCCGCCGCGCCGCCGCCGCTGCGCTTGGACGTCTGCCTAGAGACCGTCGCGTTTATGCGCGCGGCCTCCGGCCGGACGTCATCGCTAGTCGTTCACGACTTCAACATTGCGCAGGTCCTTGATCAATTCCATGGTCATGGCCTGCATCCGCAGGATCAGCCGGTTCGCGTTGTTGCGGATGCTGTAATAGAACGTGATGGCGGGGATCGCCGTGGTCAAACCGCCGGCCGTTGTCCAAAGCGCTTGGGAAATCGCGAGCGCCAGCGCGCCCACGTCGGGCGCGCCCGTGGCCAGGGTCTTGAAGGCCATGATCATGCCTTGCACCGTTCCCAGCAGTCCGAGCATGGGCGCCAGATTTGCGCAGACGGAAATCCAGGTCAAACGCTGCATGATGCGCTCGGTCTCGAGATCGGCGGCCGCGCCGATGGACTCCTGTATAACGTCAAAGCCCTCCTCCACGTGCGAAAACCCCGCCGAGAGGATATTGGCCATCGGCCCCGGCTCTGTCTCGCAGGCTTTGATCGCCTTGATGACGTCGCCCTCGGCCATGCCGGCCTTGACCCGGTCGATCAGCGTCTGCGGCATGATCTTCTGGGGGCGGATCAGCACCCAACTGTCCACGATGAAATAGATAGCCGCCGCGCCGCATCCGAACAGCGCCAACCACAGCACCACACCCAGCCAGCCGGAACCTATAATGACCGCCAAAAACCCGGCGGATTGCGGCTTTTTAGGCGTTGCCGTTTCCGCTGGAGCGCCCTCCGCAGCCACTGCTGCCGGCGCAGCCGCCGCAGCCGCAGGGGCGGCATCCTGTGCCAGCGCGGCGCCCCCCGTCAAACACGCGAACACAAACATCGACATTACGAGTCTTTTCATCATTACCTCTTGCTTTTTCCTTTGTTCCCGTTAGCTGTTAAACACCAACTGAAAAACCTGTGCTGTAAAACAAAACACCCGCCGCGGCGACAGGGTCAGCCCTTGCGCGCCCATTCCGACGCCGCGAATTCGTTTTTTAGGGTTGTCCTGAACTGGTCGGCGCGTGAAGTCTGCCCGAGCTTCTCAAAACATTTGGCGGCCTTATACAAGGCTTCCGGCTGCGCGTCCCGTTCGTTGCGGTATAGAGTGACCACCCGCAGATAACCGTCGCGCAGCGACTTGCGCATGATCTCGTGCGTATCGCCTTCGGCCATAATGACGTCGCCGCGCGCGATAAGCGCGAAAGCCGAGGCTCTGCGGTCGCCGCTCTTGACTGCTTTTGCGAGCAAATCCTCGAGTTTGGCGGTGCGGCCCAAACTCAGCAGGGCCTGCCAATAGGGCGGCGCCATCTCGCCCAGATACGCGGCTTCAGGATTAGCCCTGATGACTTTTTCGCAAACCGCCAAAGCCTTGTCCGCGCCGCCGGACTTGATATGAGCCTCGGCAAGATAACGCGTGGCGACCGTGTCCCACTGCAGCATCAGGTAATCCGCGGATATCTTCTCAAGCGCGGGCACGGCCGCGGCGGCATTGCCCTGCTTGATGCTGGCGATAGCCTCGTCCAGCTCGCGCGGCCGCGGTATCTTCATCTCGCTGATGTTGGCGGGAGCCATCTCAAGCTCCACATTACCGCCTTTGGCGGTAATCCCGTACGCCTTCTGGCGCGGCAGCCACTTGATCGTGCCCTCTATCTTGCGTCCCTCGGGCGTTGTGACCGCACCCTGTATCTGAGCCGAAGCCACGCCTGACGCCAAAGTCGCCAGCACCAGCGCGGCCGCCACAATTTCGCTGCTTTTTTTCATAATCTGCTCCTTACCGGTTTATGCTCATTGCCCGATCCGCGCCTGATTCAGCCAGTTCCGGACATCCGTGATCCACCGCCCGTTGGGGAAAAGCTCTAAGTATTTCTGGCAGTCCTCCTCGGCATCGCGGTACTTCTCGTGCTCCAATAAAAGCGGAAGGCAATAATAATAGGCTTTTTCCAAAACGCCCGCAAGGTTGACGTTTCCCGGATTGATATTCATGATCATCACCTGAAAAGCGACAATCGCCTTGCCGCGCGTCTCCGCCGACTGCGCGTCAAGCCCCAGCGCCTTCTCCGCCTCCATCTTGCGCAAAAGCATTTCGCCGGCCATCAGGTCCAGCTCCGCCATCTCCTTTGGCGTCGTGCGGTAACGCTTGACCATTTTGAGGGAATCGACCGCGACGTTGAACAGCTTGGTGCGCTCGTTGTCGTCACGCTCGTCCTTGCCCTCTTCGCTCGCCACCTCCACCAGCAACATGTTGGCATCGACGACCAGTTGCAGCTTGGACAAGTCTTTGTCGTTGATGAACCCTTCCAGCAGCTTCCGCGCCTCACTGAACTTTTTCTGACCGCGCAATGACCGCGCCCGCCCCAGCATAGCGCGCGCCTTCAGCGACACGTCCTTGGCGGAGGCCAGGACCTTGTCGTACGCCTGCAGCGCCATGTCGTGTTCCCGGGCTTCCTCCAGCGCCGTCGCCGCCGCCATGAACTGGCCTTCCGTGTAAGTCCCGTCCACCGCGAACATCTGTCGGTATTTCGCCACGCCTTCGCCGCGCAGCCCCATGTCTATCAAAGCCGCCGCCAACATCGGCACGGAGTTTTTGGCCTCGTCGGATTCCGGATAGCTTTTGCTAAGTTTTTCGAAGGCCGCCTGTGAGTTGGGCACATCTTCAAGAATCGTATACAAGGTGCCGATCTGCAATTGCGCGCGGGGGGCGTATTGGCCGGAAGGGTAGCTCTTGACATAATCCTCGAAAGACGCGATGGCCATCTTGCGCAAAGCCGGCAGGCGGTCGGCCGGATAGTTGATCTGCGTCAGGCAGACCGCCTTTGTGAACAGCGCCAGCTCCGCCATCTGAGCGTTGCGCCGCTTTTCGTCCGCTTTCGCCTGATAAGCGTCCGCGCCCTCGCCCGCGAGCATGGAGACCACACCGCCGAAACCCAGCGCGGCCTTGGTCAGCAACGTCACGGCCTCGCGCTGCCCGGCCTCGCGCTGCTCCGCCGCGGCGGTCGTGTTAGTGGCCCACGCCCGCAACTGGAGATTGCCATATTCCCGGTAGGCGTCCGCCAAGCGGAAACGGCCGGCCACCAGCGCCTGTCCGGGACGGGGTCGGGCCGCCACTTTTTCGACATAAAACTCCAAAGCGGCAATCTCTTCCCGGTGCCGTCCCTCTTCCTTATGGATCTGCGAGATGCGGTTCAGCGCGTCATAATAATAAGGCGAGTTCGTGTAGGCTTTTGTTATCTGATCGTAATACTCCATCGCGCCAGTGTAGTTCTCGGCCTGAAACTCGCGCTCGCCGAAACTCATCACAAGCTGTCCCGCCGCGTAATGTTCCGGGTAATCTCGGAAAAACAACGCATAGGTCTGTCGCTTCTTGTCTTCCATCTTCATCTCGCCGAAGCGGTCGCCGATGCGCCGCACCTGGTCGCCGGCGTCGCGCGCCAGTTTCTCGTTCGCCGCGAACCTCTCCGAAAGATGCGCTGTGACCGTCTCCGCCATCAGCATCGCCTCGGCGTCATTGGCGGAAACCTCCATGTAGCAGATCGCGAGATCTCCCAGCGCCGACACCGACTCCGGCGCCTCGGGAAACTGGTTCAACACCAGCAGATACTTTTCGGCCGCCTCTTTAAACCGGTTGAGGCTGAATTCAAGACGGGCGCCGGCGAACTGCATCTGACGCACCTTGGTCATCTGCTCGACCGTCACCGGCGTGCGCAGTTCCGCGCCGTAGCGGTCTTTGATAATCTTTCTGATCGCTTCCGAACGTTCGCCCGCCTCGGCCGCCCACTGGCTCTCGGGAAACCGGATAAACACGTTGATGAAATGGTTGAAGGCGCCGTTGCCCTTGCGCTGCCGGGTCTGGGGATCGCGCTCGCCCAAAAACAAATCTTTAATGCGCTCTTCATTGGGCGCGTCTTTCTTGGACTCTTCCACCGCCGCGTCCATCAGCAGCACCGCCAGCAGGTAGCGGCACTGCGGCATCGGGCTCATGCGCAACATGCCCTGCGTCCCGTCAGCGTCCTGCTCGCGCAGGGAGTCGTGGATGATGCGCAGTTGCGGCATATAGTTCTCCACCAGCTCCTGCGCGCCCTTTACATCCGCGCGCATAAGGTAAATGTGCGCCTTCATCACGATCGCCTTACCGAACCAGACATCCTGCTTCCACAGCAGCTTGTCAACCAGAGTTTCCGCCTCTTTGAGCATGGCGTCCCTGTCCGCCTTCTTGGCGGTCTCGGGTGCCAGTTT
>JAQWAM010000230.1 GCA_028707675.1 Kiritimatiellia bacterium
TTGCCGCTGCCGGTGGCCATTTTCACGGCATACCGCGGCAAACCCTGCGGCGGCAGGATCTGGTCCGCGTCCTTGTTGATCTCGGGTATGTAGCGCCGCACATACCGGTCGCCGTTCGACGCGGTCAAGAACTGCAAGCCCAACAAGTCCTGCTTTTCGAAAAAAGCCTCGATCAGTTCCGCCGCGTCGGTGAGCTTGCGCACCTCGGACAGATACACCACGGTCTCGACAGCCTCCTGCTGGCAGAAGTAGTACCGGAAACGGTGGCCATCGCCCATGTGATCCTCGTGGAACCAGAAACGCAACAGACGGCGAGAGGTTTCCGAGACGCCGGCATAGCCCTTGTCGCGCCAGGCGTCGACCTCGCGCCGCACGGCATTGACCAGCAGGGTGTTGCTGGTCCGGCGCCCCGGCGCTTCTTTCCAGCCGTCCGCGCCTTCGCGCACCAGATGGCTGACCGGAAGCGAGTACGGATCACGCCCTTCGATCTCCGGCAGGTCGAGATCCTTCACGCTGAGCGGTTTGTGCGGTGTTTTCTTCATGTGAGCGCAATTCCCATCTCTTTGACCTTAATCCGATTATGCCGCTATTCCGCGACCCGCATAACGTGCCCGCCACCGGCCGAGACCGGATAGATTTTCGTTGCCGTGACAAAGCGCGACACCTGTTGCGCTTTGCGATCCCCCCAGGGCATCACCCGGCTTTTAGGATAGGTCACGTAAAGAAGTCTCCGTGCTCGCGTCATAGCGACGAACGCCTCATTCTGCTCCTCTTTCATCTGACGGGTTCCCGTTTGCGCCCGGTAGTCGGGAAAGACTCCTTCGACCATGCCGATCAGAAAAACGACATCGAACTCCAGCCCTTTGACAGAGTGCACGGTCGCAAGTGTCAAAACATCGCTCGACCCAGATGGACGAACGACGCCCAAAGACAGATTGGCTCTGAAACCTGAGAGCGAACGGTATTCGGAAGCGGTGTTGTGGGTATAGCGAGTCCAGCAATCTCGCATGATCCCCACGTCTGCTAACACGCGAGCGCGCTCATGCTCGTCCCAAGTGTTCGCTTGTTTCGCATATTCTTCGATACGGTTAAGAACTGGCAGAAGTTTGGTTCCCTCAACAGCGACCTTTCGCCACTCCGGCAAACAGAACGACAATCTCTCGCTCCATTCTCTCGTGGCAGAACCGCGCAACGATTCCAATAAGTCGATCCCCTTATTGGCGCTCACATGCGAGACCGGATCTTCTTTTCCGATTAGTTTGCGCAGTTGATTTAGGTGGAGTTGAGATCTCGGATTCACCAGCAGGCACAGCCCGAGATCAAAGACCCGCATAAAGTCGGAGTCGAAAGCCAAACCGTTCTGCTGCTGCCTCAACTCATATGGGATCTCGGCTTCTTGTACCACCGCTTCTAACGCCTGCATGGCATAACGGGTGCGAGCCAAGACCGCCATCTTACCGAGAGTCAAAGGCCCTTCGATATCCTCTCGCGGCGGGCCTTTCAGCAACTCGCCTATCTTGTCTACAATCCACTTCGCCTCTTGCCCCTCATCCTCGCAGGCAATCACTGTGCATTCCCCCTCATAGGCGGCCTCATCGGGTCGCATTCGATCAGAGGGGGACGCTGCCAGGGGGTTTGCAGCCTGAATGACCGACCGCGCAGACCGATAATTCTTCAGAAGCTCATGCCGCGTGACGGGCGAAAAATCCTGGCAAAACGCCTTTTCCATATACTCGATACTGGCCCCATTAAACCCGTAGATGGCTTGACTCTTACACCCGACCAAAAGAACGTTGCCGTTGGGTTGGCCCAACAGTCGAATCAACTCATATTGGATCGCATTCAAGTCCTGAGCTTCGTCTACGCAGAGATAGCGGTAAATACCTGCGTAGTGCTCCAAGATATGAGCCTGCTCCGTGAACAGTCTGTGCGTCAGCACGAGCAGATCGTCAAAGTCGATCCCCTGCTGGGCATGAAGCTCAGCCTCGAAGTTCTCGCGAATCGTATCGGCGTACTCCGCGCATAAACGATCACTCACGCCCGGAAGACCTGCCGCAAAACCGCGCTTCGCCGCACTGATCGCAGCTAGCAAGTTCATCAGGATTGCGCGACGTTCTTTATCGCTCTTGGCTCCAAGTTCCCGGCGGACAGAAGGGATCATGTGCAACGCTTTCTCCAGAAGTGCCATCCGGTCTTCATCGCGCTCGAAAATCGTTGGCATCCGCTCGCCTTCAGCGAGCGCGGAATAATGAGCCTCCAATACCATCTGACAAAACGCATGAATCGTTCCCACAAACGACCGCTCGCCGAGATCGGGCAGGTCTTTCAAACGTTCTTTCATCTCGTCCGCAGCCCGGTTCGTGAAGGTCAGCGCCAACACGCGGTAGCGCCGTTGCTGTGAACCCAATAGGCGCTTGACGCGCTCGGTCAGGACTCGTGTCTTGCCGCTTCCGGCAGAGGCGAGCACCAAATGGGCACCTTCCGTCGCCTCCACGATCTTCTTCTGTTCAGGTGACAGCCGAATATCCATTATGCCACCCCCTTTCGCGGCACGCCTAATACGTTCGAAAGTTCATCGAACAGCTCTTTGACTTTGGGCGGAAGTCGGCGTGCCTTGTCTGGAAGAGATACGATCTGCTCTGCAACTTTCGGTGCGGCTTGCGTTTTGTTGCTGTCCAGCCACTGTTCCAGGTCGGCAGCCGTCTTGCCCTTGGCCTCGCGCTCTTTGGCCTCTCGATGTTTCGGATGCGGCTCCGGCGGGAGTTCAAGTTCAAGAAATGCGGACCGGATACAATCCTGATAACCTGACTGCAACAGGTCGGCTTCGAAATCTCGGCCATTAGGCAAAAAGACAATCTTGCCGCCTGTTACACCCTTCGCCTGTTTCTCGACCTCGGGCTTCACGTTAGTTTCCGAATCGCTGAAGATCAGCCACGGGATCCCCATTCCAGTAACCAGCCGTAGAAAAGCCTTGTAGTTGCCGTAACCGCCCACATTGACCATCGCGACACCCAACGCGAACGGCTCTTGCCCGAAGTACTGCTTCGCGAAGATCGGCAACGCCTGTTCTTCTGTCTCCCCTTCGAACAGCACAACAGCACGCGCGAACAACAGCTCGCCCCGTGTGTTCAGCACATCGCGCCTGATCCGCCGAATGTCCTCCTCCCCTAAACCTGACACATCCACTTGACGCACGCTCGTTTCCGATTTGGCTTTTGTGAAGTGGCGGATACATTCCAACCCAGCAAGCGCCGCGATATACGGCGAATGGGTGCTGACGATCAACTGCCCAGGCATCTCGGCCATTTGGGCGCAAAGCTGCCGTTGCGCGTTGGGATGCAGGTGCGACTCGGGCTCCTCCAGCGCGAGCACCGGGTGATACGGCAACCCTTCGGACTCCTTTGTCTGCTTCGTCACCCAAGAAACGTAGGCCCTATAGGCCAGCAGAGCCGCCCAACTGCGCGTGCCCATGCCGTGATGATCCAGCGTGAACGCCTCGCTGCCGTGATCCTGAACCTCGACGTTCACCCCCTTCAGCAGGTCTTTTAGCTTACGGGTCAGCGGCGTCAGTGTCACCTCGTATCCGTCCTCACCCATGGACCGGTTCACGTTCTTCAATTCACCCGACAGATGATCCAACTCCGGGCTCGCCTTGACAATCTCGTCGTTCATCTGCGCAAGCGTCTGCTCCCACTTCTCCCTAGATTCGCCGAACGTCACTCGGGAAAGCATCTTGCCGAAATAGGAGGCCCGGTTCCGCAGGTCCGCGACCAAATCACGCTGGGCATTCATGTAGAAAACGGCGAGATGATCCAGCTTGCCCGTGAACACGCTTTCAACCGCCTCGTCTGGCTCATGCCACGCAACACCGTCACGCCATATTTTTAGGCTGTAACGCTTCAGCGCATACTCGTTCTTGGCCTCATCAAAGACCACTCGGGTTCGAAGACCGACAAAGGCGGTTTTGCCGTCAAAACGAACGATATCACCCAACACGGTACCGTTCCATTCATCAGAAAAGTTACTCGTCCGTTTGCCTTCCCCCTCGACGGGGATAATGCGCACATCGATGACGATCTCTTGCTTCACGCCGTCTTTCCCCTCAGTCGCTCCCGCGTAGAAATCATCGGCATCCACGCTTCGCCGGTCCACGCCCAACGCCAAGTTGAGCGCACGAAGAAACGACGTTTTGCCCGCGTTGTTCATGCCGGTCAGCAGGGTGAAGCGTCCCAAGCTCACCGTGACATCTC
>JAQWAM010000231.1 GCA_028707675.1 Kiritimatiellia bacterium
TCAACTGGAGGGCGGCATACAAACCCCGGCGGACACAGATCAAAGGGTAGCGATCTTGTAGTGCCTCCGGCAGCCCGGCTCTTGATTATAAACGACTTATGACGCGAAATAAGAAACTTGGGCTAAGCTGGACGCGGACATCGCGAAAGGCCATTACCCGGGGCACATTCCGATCGGCGGATTGCGGCGCTGATTCTGGCGGTGATGGTCGTGGGCGCAAAATAAGAGACACCGCGGTCGCGAAAAGTCTCCGGCGGGTATCAGGCGCGCGGGAGGACGCAGATGGCGGGGGTGCCGGACAGCGGGAATACGCTGACTGGACAGCCGTAAGCCGTCTGCAGGATGTCCGGGCGCAGCACATCGGCGGGTGTGCCGTCAGACAGGACGCGTCCTTGGTGAAGAAGCGCTATGCGGGGAAAGAATTGGCTGGCCAGCGTGAGGTCGTGGACCACCATCAAAACCGTGATGCCGCGTTCTTGACAGAGTCGGTCCAGCAGGCGCATCAGGTCAATGCGGTGGCGCAGATCCAGATGCGAGGTCGGCTCGTCCAGCAGAATCACTTCAGGACGGGAGGACAGGGCCATGGCCAGCGCGATGCGCTGTTGTTCCCCGCCGCTCATTTCGGGAAATGGCCGTTGTCGCAAATCCCATGTGTCGGTTAGGCGCATGGCCTCTTCCGCGGCCCGCAGGTCGGCGGCGGTCGGCGCGCTAAAACGCGGCAGCAAAGCGGTGCGCCCAAGCATCACGAAATCGCCGGCGGAAAAGGGAATGTCGTTCGGAATCTCCTGTGGCACGACTGCCATCAGCCGCGCGCGTTTGCGCGGTGGTAGACGGGCGGGATCCTGGCCGTCGACGCGCACCGTCCCCGCAGCCGTGAGCTGACCGGTTATTACCCGCAGCAAGGAGGATTTGCCGACGCCGTTGGCACCTGCAAGCGCGACCCGCTCACTGCGGCGGACATGCATCGACAGGTTGTCGAGCACCGTGCGCGAGCCGTATGCGGCAGAGACCTTGTCAAGCAGGATCATGCGGGGTTCCTCCGTGTCAGCACAATCAGGAAAAAAGGCCCGCCGAGCAGGGCTGTTACCACGCCGACGGGAATCTCGTGAGGAGCGAACAGCACACGCGCGAGCGCGTCGCAGAGCACTAGAAAGGCGCCGCCGCCAAAAGCCGAGACGGGCAGCAGGCGGCGATGGTCAGCGCCGACCATGCGGCGCGCGACATGCGGGACGATCAGTCCGACAAAGCCTATTATGCCGGAGAGCGAAACCGCCGCGGCGGCGGCCAGAGTCGCCGCAGCCAGGATGAGGGGCACAACATGCCGTGTGCGGATGCCGAGGTTGCGGGCGGTTTCGTGGCCCAGCAAAAGCGCGTTCATGGCGCGCGCCTCGGCTTGCAGAAGCAGACATGACAGCGACACCAGTATTGTAACGGTGAGTAACAGTGGCCATGTCGCGCCGGAAAGGTTGCCCATCATCCACCAGGTGATGCTGTGCACCACGCGCGAACGCGCGAAGGATAGTAACAGCATCAGCAGGCTGGAGAGCATTGTGCCTGCCACGACACCGGTGAGGATCAGCGTGTGCGGGGCGAACCCGCCCGCGCGGCGGGCGATCAGGCAGACCAGCAGCAGGGTCACGGCGGCGGCGGCAAAGGCGCCGGCGGGCAGGGCCAGCGGCGTCAGGCCGGCGAGGCCGGTGGCGATAACCAGGGCGGCACCCAGCGAGCCGCCGCCGCTGATGCCCAGCACGTAGGGTTCGGCCAAAGCGTTGCGCAGCACCGCCTGCAGGGCGCAGCCGGATACTGCCAGGGCCGCGCCGACCGTGAAACCGGTTGCCAGACGGCAGAGGCGCAGATCCAGCAGGGCGCGTCCCGCTGTGGTGTAGAGATCCGGACAGCCGAACCCGGACGAGCCGGCCAGCAGGCCGACAGCCAGCAGCAGCGGGACTGTCACGAGCACAATCATTAAACCGGGTTGAAGTTTCATGGCGCAAAAGGTTCACGCGCGTCCAGCGCGAGTATTTGCTGAAATTGGGCCAGGCCCTGCAACACGCGCGGCCCGGGACGGCTGACTGTGTTGAGGTCCGCAAGGGCATAGACACGTTTAGCGCGGACGGCGCGCAGCGTTTTCCAACCGGGTCGTGAGTTGAAGAGCGTGTGTGGATCACGCGACTCATGCTCAAACAGGCAGAGAATCAAGTCAGGGTCGTGACGGATGATCGACTCCAGCGAGATGTGGTAATATTCTGGTTCGGTATCTGCGCTGATATTCATGGCGCCGGCCAGTTCCATCAGTTCAGAGACGAAAGCGCGACGGCCGGCGGTGATCGGCATATCGGGGGCGAATAGCAGCAGGGCGCGCCGCGCGGGCCGGGCCAGCTTCTGCCGTCTGGCGGCGGCGAGGCCGCGCTCGATGTCAGCCGCCAAGTTCATGCCTTTTTGCTGATGGCCGGTGAGGACGCCGATCTGGCGCAGCGCGTCGGGAATTTCCGACAGGCGTGTGCAGGGAACATGCGTGACGGTGATGCCGAGGGCGGTCAGGCGGGCGGTGACGGCAGGGTCGGCCAGCACGGTTTCCAGCACATGGGTGGGGTTGGCAGCGAGCAGCGGCTCGATCCATGGGGCGCCGAAACGGCCGGTCACGGGGACAGATCCGGCGATCTCCGGCGGATAGTCGCAGGAATCGGTGCGTCCGGCCAGCAGGTCGCCCGCGCCGACCGCGCAGACGCATTCGGTCAGGTGCGGCGCGGTTGAGATCAGGCGCATCTCGTCCGCAGCGGGCCGCGAAGTTTCAGGCAGACAGCCGACGGCGAGCGCGGCCAGACTGCCGGCCAGCCAGTGCAACGCGCGCAGATGCGGCATGATGAGGCGCGCGGGTGAGGCGCGGCTGTCTGCGGATATGTTAATGGCGAGGATCATGGCTTCAGAACGTGTATGCTGCGCACAGCTTCCAGGCGCGTCCGTTGGCGGGGTAGTAACTGGTGCCGTAAAAGCCGCAATAGGCGTACTCGCGGTCGAACAGGTTGTCGATGCCGCCGATCAGCCGCAGCCCCTTCAGGGCGGCGGGCTCGTAACGGAGCGCCACATCGAGGGTGCCGTAAGCGTCGAGCTTCTCCGCCTGGTTGGCGAAGTCAGAACCGGAAGTTTGCGACGAAACATAGCGGGCGGTGCCGAGCGCGGCCAGACAGGGCAGTATGTAGACCTCTCCATTCACTGTCAGCATATGGTCCGGCGTCAGCGGCACGTCGTTATCCTTGTAAATGCCGTCGGTGAAGCGGGAGTCGAACAGTTCGTAGGCGATATTGAAGCCGCCGACGCGCTCGCGTGACCAGCGCAGCGCCGTTTCCAGTCCGCGGCGGCGCGTGTCGTCCGGGGCGTTGACGTTCATGTAGGCGACCGGGTTGTAATATATCTCGTCGCTGGCACGCATCTCGTATAGGGTGATGCTGGCGATCCACTCCGCCAAGAAGGTCATCTCGGCGCCGGTCTCGATGCCGTAACCGGTTTCCGGTGTCAGGCTGGTGTTGGGGACACCGGACCAGCCCAAGGTCTCATCAATGAACGGGGCGTGGTAATAGCGCGACACGCGCGCGAAGCATTTTGCGTTGTCAGCCGGCCGGTAAAGCAGCGCGGCTTCGTAAGCCTGTTCCGTCTGGCTGTAGGAGGTGGTGCCGGCATTGCGAGCGATGCGGTTGTGGATGCGCTCGGCGCGCGCGCCGAGCGTCAGAGAGAGGGTTTCTGTAAAGAAAAACTCATCCTGCGCGTAGGCTGCCAGCGCGGTGCGGTCGAAATCCCAGGCATAGGCAGAGGGGGCGCCTGAATATATGCTGCGGCTGTAGATGTCAGAGGTTTCATAACGCAGGTCGGTTCCCAGTGTCAGGCGGTTGGCATGGCGTGCGATGTCGTTATCGTGCGTATAACGCGGGGTGAAGGCAAAGGCATCGATTGCGTTTTCATTCTTGATGCTGTAGCCTGTGCCGATGAAACGCGACGCGGCCTCGCGGCGACTGGCGGAGAGGTTGGCCTCGAGTGTGCCGTTGTCCCCGAGAGGTGAGCCGCCGCCCAGGTTTAGACCCCATGTCTCGAACCGCGCGCGGTCGTCAGGTGTAATGGTCTGGCGCGGGTTGTCCTTGAACTGCTGCCAGGTGAGGGCGCCGGGCAGACCGTATGCGCTGTCGTGATAAAACGCCGAGAGTGATATCTTTTGGCCGTTTTCCCAACGTTTGGCCACTGAGCCATCCATACCCC
>JAQWAM010000232.1 GCA_028707675.1 Kiritimatiellia bacterium
AGAGTGAAGAGGGAAGAGGGAAGAGGGAAGAGTTAAGAGTGAAGAGTTGAGAGGAAGTCGTGGAGCAGGGCGGCGAGGCGGGGGCGGGAGATGGCGAAGAGCTTGCCTTCGGCGGCGCTGATGCGGTCGGCGAGGGATTGATAGAGACTGTAGGTGTCGGAACCCGCGCGGAGTTGGAGCTGTCGCGTTGCTTCGGGAAAATGGCCGCGGTTATGGACGAGTTCCCAGCAGCGGGCGAAACGCCGGATGCGGCACAGGGTCTCAAAGCTCATGGCGTCCGAGCGCAGCAGATCGTAGGGCGGATCGGGGCTGAAGACGAGTCCGAGGCTCTCGGCTCCGCTGGCGAAACGCGTGCCCGGGAGCCCCTTGAGGAGGTTTACCTGCAATTCGGCCGGGTCGCATTCATTGACCAGCGTGTTGAATCCGCGCGCGAAAGAATCCTCGTCCTCGCCGGGCAGGCCGAAGATCAGGTCGGCGTGTACGACCGCGCCGGTCTCGCGGGTGAGGAAACGCAGGTTGGCGAGCGTGGCGGCGGTGTCGGGGCTGCGTCCGGCGGCGGCGGCGACCTGCGGGTTGAGGGTCTGGACGCCAGTTTCGAGATGAAGAGTGCCTGCCGGAAAGCGCGCGAGGCGGAAGGCCACGTCCGGGTGCAGGCATTCAGGCTGGATCTCGAGGTGGAGGCAGGTGTCGTGAGGCGTGACGCGCTCCTGAAAAAAGTCCAGCACGGCGCAGGCGTGACCGGCGGGCGCGTTGAAGCTGCGGTCCAGGAATTTGAAGCGGCGCAGGCCGCGTTGCCAGAGGCGGTCGAAGGCGGGCAGGAGGCGGTCGAGAGGGATCAGACGCAGACCGCTGCCGGCCGATGTGCAATATCCGCAGGCGTATGGGCAGCCGCGGCTGGCCTCGACGTAGACTGTGCGGCGGGCCAGGTCTTCGTCGGTGTAGAGGCGGTAGGGGAGGCTTAAATAATTAGGAGTTAGTAATTGGGAATTAGGAATTGCGAGTTGGGAATCAGAAGTTAGTTGAGAGGTAAGAGCGAAGTGGCGAGAGATAAGAGAGAAGGGTGAAGAGACGGGTGTTGGGATAATTTTTTCGCAGAAAGCGCGGAAGGAGGCTTCGCCCTCGCCGATGATGACAGAGTCGAATAGGTTCGCGCGGGGGTATTCGGGCGTGATTTCCGGACCGCCAGCCACGAGTTTTACATCAGGCGCCACCAGCCGCAGGATGCGCGCGGCAGACTCTATCAACCGCACGTTCCAGAGGTAGACGGAGAAGCCTATGACGCGCGGCGCGCGGGCGAGGACGCGTTCGGCGAGCTGCAAGGGCGTGATCTCCAGGTCGCACTCCAGCATTGCCGCTTGGCACTCCAGCTCTCCAAGGTTGGCTATCAGCGAGCGCGCCGCGAAAGAGCAGTGGCTGTAGCGCGCGTTGACGGCCACCAGCAGGATGTCTGTGGTGTTCCGCGTCACTGGCAATGCCCGGTATCCCGGCGTGTCGTGCAGGTATGGTTAAGCGTGGACGGCGGGCAAGGCATTGCCAGAATGTCTCCAAGCGCGCGCAAACAAGCTGGTGTAATTTTCCCTTTCATGGTGTCCAGCATAGCAAATAATCCGTTTGGCACAAAGCGGGTGCAAAGATAAAATTGGCGTGACTCGGATTTGCGGGTGGTTTTGTCTGTCGTTGACGGCAATTTGCACCCTGCGGCATAAGGAACGCAATGCTAAAAAAATAATTGCCGTTAGCGGCGGCATGTGGTGTCTTTACTTACGCGGTGCATAATGTACAATGTTCAAATGTGTCGTTGGGTCGGTTTTGTCAACTAGACCTTATGTCTGTTCGCGGAATACCTTAATGAGGACTGTTATGAGAAACGCTTTGACGCGCAGGGAGATGTTGAAGAGGCTTGGCATCGGGGGCTCCGCCATCGGAGCGGGGATGCTGGCCGGCAGAGGGTTGTCTGACGAGGTTACTGACGGCGATCCGGATTACCCGGCTTTCGCGCGGAACGTCCGGCTCGTGCAGCCCACCACGGTCGACGGTCCATCGGCTTTTATCGAGAACGGCAAGATCATGCAGCCGGCGCGTGAGATTCCTTTGTTCCACACTGCCGATGTGGTGGTGGTTGGAGGCGGTTTTGCGGGGGTCTGCGCGGCGGTCGCGGCCGCGCGCGCAGGCGCTTCGGTGGCGCTGGTCGAGCGTTACGGCAGTTTGGGCGGTCTTTTCACTAACGGCATGGTGCTGATCGTGATCGGCACGGGTGAACGGGTGAACGGCGAGTTCAAGCTGGTGACCCGCGGCCTGTGTGAAGAGTTTCTGCGCAGGCTGGAGGGGATGGGGGACGGGGCGATCATTTGCCGCGATCCAAAGGTGTACCAGCCCACGGTGGATCCTGAGGCGGCCAAAGTTTTGATGGACGAGATGGTGCAGGAAGCCGGAGTCGAGATGCTTTTCCACGCTTGGGGCGTGGATGTGATTCAAGACGGAAAGAATGTGCGGGGCGTCGTTTTTGAAAGCAAGCAAGGCCGACAGGCCATTCTGTCCAAGAACGTGATCGATGCCTCGGGCGACGGTGACGTGTTCCATCAGGCGGGCGAGTCCTACGAACAGATATCTCACGCTATGGGGTTCGTATACCGTATCGGCAATTACGACCGCATCGACAAGTCCAAGGCGCCAAAGGACGTTAAGCTGCGCTTAGGCAGCATCGAGCCCAACAAATCCGCGCGCTGGGTTAACAATCTGGGGCCGCGCGGCAACGGATTGGACGTGCGCGAGTTGTCAAAAATCGAAATGATGCACCGTAAGTCGGCTTGGGACTATATGCAGAGGGTTCGCGGCACGCCGGGGCATGAGGATGTTTTCCTGATGCAGACGACCCCGATGCTGGGGGTGCGCGCCACGCGCCTGCTGGACGGGGTCAAGCGCATAGACAAGAAAAGCGCGATTTCAGGGGCGAAGTTTAGTGATGTCGTGGCGTATTCCGGCGATGACCGGCTGAAGTATCCGGCGTTCGCGATCCCTTACGGGGCGCTGCTGCCAAAGACGGTGGAGAATGTGCTGGTGGCGGGGCGCTGCATTTCGTGCGCTTCCGACCTGATCGACCGTGTGCGTCTGATACCTGTCTGCGGTGTCACGGGACACGCGGCGGGGGTGGCCGCGGCGCTGGCGGCCAAAAGCGGGGTCACGCCGCGGCAGGTGCCGGTGGCCGATATCCAAAAAGGATTGCGTGAGCAGAAAGCATATCTCGGGTAACCATGCCGTATGCAGTGCGCGAGACTTGTTTGGGCCGGTTAACCGTCGTTGCAAACAAGCATGCCGTCACGCATCTGCATTTCGAGCGTGACGCAATACCTTCCGTGACTTCCGCCGTCGAGACTCCGCTATTACGGAGCGCGTTCCGACAGCTTTACGCGTATCTCGCTGGCAAACTGAAAGATTTCGACTTGCCTCTCGAGCCGCACGGAACCGGATTTCAGCAGCGGGTATGGAAAGTTCTGTTTTCCATACCTTATGGGCAGACCTGCAGTTACAAAGACGTGGCTTGCCGTCTGGGCAGTGTCGGCGCGGCGCGGGCCGTGGGCACGGCCAACAACCGCAACCCGATCCCCATTTTCATTCCGTGTCACCGCGTCATTGGTGCGGACGGTAGCCTGGCAGGGTACGGCAGCGGGATTGACATAAAGGCGCGTCTTTTGGCGTTGGAGCGGCGCGGGGCGCTCTCGGCGCGGGACATCCAGTTGCGCTAAAAGAGAAAGAGATGGTTTTCATGCGGCTGTTTTTCTGTTATTTTTGAAGGGTTTTGAATGTGTCGACATACGTTCTGGAGTGCTGGTTTGAAACGCATAGTGTTGTTTTCTGTTGTCGTTGGCATGAATGCCAGGCTTTGCGCCGGCACGCTGGCGTTCTGGCGGCTTGATCCGCATGGGGGTGGGGTCGACCTTTCCGACGCATCCGGCACAAACCATCTTGTCGCCTCTAATGGTAATGTCGCCCCTTCCTTCCGTCGGCCGTTGGCGCTTGTGCCGGACTGGCAAGGGCTGAAAGCAAACGCGCGCGGTGTCCGTCAGAATGAAGGTTCTGTTTTTATCAGTGGCGGGAAGGGTGCGTTTCTGGCGGCGCCAAGGCTCGGCGCCCGGCTTCAAGCTTGCGTCAATTTCACGGTCGAAGGCTGGCTGCGCATGGCAGACGACCTCGCGCCGGGAAAGCGACGGTTTCTGTTCGGGGCTTCAGGCTGGGCGCTTGACTTGC
>JAQWAM010000233.1 GCA_028707675.1 Kiritimatiellia bacterium
CTAGATGACTTAAAGGAAAAAATCTTCCATTACCACTCAAATGACGCGGAACGCCGCGCGGTCGCAGCAGCCGGCAGAACACGCTACCACAAGCTGTTCAACGGCAGTCGTACCTTGAAATTTATGGTGGAAACGCTGCTCGGAGAGACTTATTCCGAAGCGTACGAGTGGGCCGACCAGGTCTACCGCTGAAAACCCGCCGTCCGGCATTCACATCGGCACTATCGCCACGACTCCCGCACCCATTCGACCGGGGGCAGCGTCTTGTATATCTTCTTGTACCACGGCGCGTCCCAGCGTCCCTGCGCAAGTTCTTCAGGCGTGGGATGGCCGGTGCACACCACGATCTTCGCGTCCTTGAACTGACGCGGCTGGAGAAACAGCCGCAAGGGCCACGGATGGAGGCAATGCACCTTGAACTGCCGTATCCAGCCATCCGGCCAGAAATCCATGCTGGAAATCGTGTTTGAAATGAAGGTTTGGGAATTGCTGTAGGCATCCCGCATCGCCTGCGGTTCCGCAAGCAGTCGTTCCAACACATCAGTATGCGAGCCGACCTCAAAGCGGAAAACTGAGGTGTTGCCGATCCGCCGGCCCGGAGTCGTGTAGTTGCGCATCACCATATAGTCGGACGCGCCGCGGTAAGTGAAGAAATCATTAAGCGATCCTGTGATGATGATGTCCAGGTCCATATACAGCCATTCGCCTGTCAAGTCAGCCACCTCACGCGCCCACAGGGAGACCTTGCGCCAGCCCCCGTTGCGCATATGCGGCGGAATGTCCACCACAGGGCAAGGCCGGATCTCCACGGCGGGGTTAATTCCCTCCGGCTCATTGGTAAGGCAGCAGACCCGGAAAGGCGGGGCCAGGTGGCGCCCGATCATGTTGTACAGCCGGTTAACGTAATCGGCCGTATAATACGTGCCCCATTTCATGCAGACGATCTGTTTCATCATACCTCCTTGCTATCATCGGGCAAATAACTCTCGCGAATCCGCTTGAGATAGCGCGAGCAGCGGCGGCGCACCTTATAACGCACATACGCGGGGATCAACGACAGCCCGGGTATCAGCGCCCGCCCCATCGGCTCGAAATCCACAATGCGCAGGCTGAACTCTTCCGGCCCCGTCCATTGCACCATAACGTTCGGCGGGTCGTAAAAACACACAGCTTGTTCAGCCAGTTGATCGAACAGCTCTGCCGCAGCCCGGTACAGCCGCCTGCGCAAAGCATGATCATCAGTCCCGCGCATTTCCGCGACCACCCGGCGAATAGCCGAACCGTCCGCGTTCTCGATGAGGCTTTCAACCACGCCCCAGCCGCGTTTCCGGGAAAAGACCATGTGCATCCGCTCCGGAAACACCGCGAAAAGATCCCGGGGCAGCCGTTTCCGCAGCCGCTCATGGTAGCTGGCCTCATGATAATTCACATTGAACCAGAGACAGAAACGGGAGAAAAAAATACTGGCCCGCACACTCGGACGCGTTTTCCCGGTATATTCCGCAGGCGTCCGATAAAACTTCACGCACAACGGCTGGCCCGGCATCCGGAAGCAGCAGCGTCGGCTACCATCGCCAATCCGCTCGAGATTATTTTCATCAACCTTTATACTTGATTCATCCGCCAAACTCATGTCGGCAATATATCACCACCGTCGCTCAGTCGACAAGAGCGAAGAACGGCGCGCAAAGCATTAAAGCGGCTCGACCTGATCCCGGCCTGCCATCACCGCCACGGCCTGACCAATTATTTCGACATTGAGAATCACTTTAATCTTGCCCGACATCCGCGCAACGACCCCCTCGACGCCTTTAAAAGGGCCGCCCACGATACGTACCGGACGCCCTTTATCCAACGGCTGGGCAGGTTTGAGGGCGGGGTTGGCGCGCAAAGCGCGACGCACCATGACAAGATCGCGCAGCATGCGCCGCGGCTTTAAGGGATCCAGAACCCGCACCAGTTGGTTGGTCTTCAGCATCTGGAGACGCTGGTCATCATCTATCCTGGCGAAAACATACCCGGGAAACACCGGGACGCGAACGACAATCTTGCGCCGCTGCGCGACACGGCTCTTTTCGCGTAACGGCAGATAGTGCCGGATACCGTAAAGAGCGCAAAATTCCGCGACTTTTTTTTCGGCGCGCGGCTTGACAAAAAAAACCTTCCACTGCTGCATAGGGGCGCCATGATACATAAGCCGTCGTTATTAATCAATCACCCCTTCACAAACTGTTTTCACAGCAGGCCCACAACGTCACGCTCAAACCCAGCGCGCGGGCCCGGGCAGCGATTTCGCGTTGTTTCGACTCTTCCAGTTCACAGGTTATCACCAGCGAATTGGCATTGTTGGAGCGCGCCATCTCCGGCAACTCGTCTAAGACGCCCAGCACTTTATACCCCGCTATGATCCGTCCGCGCAGATTGATGTCGTCGTCTATAATGCCAAGAATCACACGCTCGTTGCGCCCCGATTTTTCGGCCATTTCGCGCAGCAAGGCGCGGAAACGCAATCCGCCGCCGTAAGCCAATGCCCTTGCCGTGCCGGGCTTGTCCAGCAGTACGCGCCGTTCCACCGCCTGCATGAGCCCGCCGACACTGTCTCTCCAGATGCGGACGCCGACGAGCGGAAAAATGGCGAACGCCGAGTAAACCAGAATGAAACGAATCACTCCCGGGTCATCTTCATTGAAAAGCCAGGCGATCCCGGCGCCTATACCCGCGCCGGAGAGCACAGCCAGCCCGAGCACGGCAAAATCGCGTATCTGCGCCCGCGACCACACCCGAAAATAAGTCTTGGAAGCCACCAGCATTACGAACACAGGAACCACAAACATAGGCAAGTCAGCGATCAGTTCCGCGCGGTTTATCGCCATCCCCGTCTCCCAGCGGGCGAAGACCCAGACCGCGCACAGGCAAATCACGTCATACGCCATATATGCCGGCATGAGTATTCCTAAGCGGATCGTGCCGCGTTTATGAACTATCAGCCTGCCGGTGTCCCACAGCTCGACTCGCTCCAGATGACGCACCACCACGAAAATCGCCACGATGAAAGCGATCAGAAAAAGCCCCGGCGCGCGCGCCTTCAAAAGCGTTCCCCCCAGACCCAGGGCAACTAGTGCGGCGCTTATCACATATAAAATGAAAGCCACCGTCTTTTGGCTCATGGTATCTCGCAACAGGCGGTGGTGCAGGTGATCCTTGTCGGGCTGCATCACCCGGAGCCTGGATTTCAAGCCGGTTATCCCGCTGGGCAACATAGCCCGCACCGATCTTCGCCAGACTGCCAGCAGCGTGTCGAAAATCGGCACGCCCATAGCCAGCAGCGGCATCCCCAGCGATGCCGCCAGCTCTTTGCGCGTTCCCGTCATCAAAGGCATGGTGGCCACGCACAGCCCCAGGAACATGCTGCCTGTGTCACCCAGAAAAACCGAAGCCGGGTGGAAATTGTAACGGAGAAAGCCGAGGCACGCGCCCGCCAGCACCAGATACGGCAGTGTCGCCGCCGAATGCCCCATGAACAACAGCGATCCCGCCATCCCCACACAGGCGATCAACGCCAGCCCCGCAGCCAGCCCGTCCATGCCGTCAATCAGGTTGAATGCGTTCACCGCCGTCACAATCCACAAGACCGTCGACACGCAATCCAGCCAGGCCGGGAAAGCCACGAACAAGCCGCCCACGCGCACCCCGGACATGTAAAGCATCAATGCCGCGGCGACCTGTCCGCCGAGTTTGACCCACGGCTTGATCCCGTGCTTGTCATCAACCAGCCCGACAATCGCCAGTAGACCTGACGCCAACAGGAAACGCTTGTGCCAGAACACCGTGAACGGAGACCCCAAGTCGCCGCCCAATGACCGGAAAAGTATCCAGAGCATCAAATGAAACGCGATAAAAACCGCCACCCCGCCGCCCCGGGGAACAGGGTGCGCGTTGATCCTGCGCCCGCCCGGCATGTCGACCATGCCGGCCCTGCGCGCGGCCTCGCGCACCAGCGGCGTCAGCAGCAGCGATACCGCCAAAGATCCCACAAACGCGGCAACGTATTTGAGTCCGTCTGTCGCCAAACGTGACAGAACCGTTCCAGAGTAGTCAAAAACTCCGCCTAACCAATCAACCGTCATAAGCAAACCTCAACGAAGCTTGGTTATCCTAGGATATAGCTCCGACAAAAACAAACTGAAACGCCCGATGCTTTCAGGATCATCCAAAGGGGCGT
>JAQWAM010000234.1 GCA_028707675.1 Kiritimatiellia bacterium
TGACACGGGGCTCCGAGTTGATCTCGCGTTTCACGAAAAAAGAGGACGGCGGATCGCTTGACGGCGCGCTCGCCAAGGCGCGCAAGGCATTCCTCTCGGACAGCGCGTACAAGACCAGACTATACACAACCAAGGGCGGACATCCGGCAGACTTCGTGGCTTGCGCGAAATCACGGCAGCGGGCTTGCTCTAACGAGGATGTAGGCGGTCGCGCGGCTATCCTGTGCCACCTCTGCAACATGTCGTATGTCCGTGATGCCAGTTTCGAATGGGACCCGCGCAAGAACAGCTTCGCCAACGGCACCGGAAACGTCGGATGGCTGGGTCGCGAAGGCGGCTACCGATTGGACTTCTCTGTCTTTTAGTAGCGTCCGGGAATGTTCTCTGCACTCACACGTCGAGCTCAGGTGCGCAGAATGCGGTCGCAAGGAGTGGGAAATGAACAGTGCATGGGCGGCGATGATTTTGACTGCGGCTTCAATGGCGGTCGCGCAGGACGGCGGAAAGCAACTGCGGGAGCTGACTGAGAAGGATTGCCTGCGCGGTTTCACGACCAAAGAGATTCCCGTTTACAAGCCGGGAGAGGAGATCCTCTTTCAGGTCGAACTCGGCGGCTTCGCGCATTACGACACGACCGGATTCCGCTTGAAGTGGGAACGTACCGGAGATGACGGACGTAAGGAGACCGGCGAAACCGCAATCGGGAAACCGTTCGTATATCGAACGTCGCTGGACCGTCCCGGTTTCGTGCGGTTCCTCGGCAAGCTGGTCGACGGCAGGGGGAATCCCGTCAAACGCCGAGCTCCGTGGGGAAGCTTTCAGCCGATTGAATGCGATCTCGGCGCGGGCGTCGATATTCTGGAAATCCGTCAGGCGGTGAAACCACCGGCAGACTTCGATGTTTTCTGGCAAGGCCGAAAGGCGAAATTGAAACGAGTCCCTTTCCTTAGCGCAGGACTCGTCCGGATCGAAGGGAATGAAAGGGCGGAACTGTTCACGGTAAAGTGCCCGTGCGCCGGGGGGAAACCGGTGACCGGATTCCTGACCGTGCCAGTGGCTTGCGCGCAGGGAAAAAAATTTCCCGCGTTGGTGTCATTCTATGGCTATAACGCAAGCTGGACAAGGGAGGCCTGGGGCAAGCCCGATCTCGCCAAGGCCAAGGCCGACTGCCTGCATTTCGTCGTGTCGGCGCATGGGTTTGATCTGATGAAGAACGCGGAATACTATTCCGGCCTCCGTAAGGCGGCAGAGTCCAACGGGCACGGTTACGGATTCGACCCCGTCCAGAATTCCGACCCTGAAAAGACGTATTATTGCGGAATGACGTACCGCGTGATGCGGGCGTTAGAATACATCAAGACTAGACCGGAATGGAACGGCAAGGAACTCAAGGTCACCGGCGGCTCGATGGGGGGGATGCAGTCCGTGTGGGCGGCGGCGCTCGATCCGGGCGTCACGGACTGCGAAATCTACATTCCGTGGAACTGCGATATCGGCGGCACCGAACTCGGGCGCAATCGCGGTGACTGGCACGTGAAATGGGTGCCGGCGCTCGGGTATTACGACACGGCGTCGATGGCGACTCGCGTTCCGGAGTCATGCGACGTGACGGTGACGATGGCGGGCCTTGGCGATTACATCTGTCCGCCGGCCGGCGTCATGGCCTTCTACAACAACCTCAAATGCAAAAAAACCATTGCCTTCCGCCAGAACACCAGACATGGGGGTTATCTCCAACCGGGGCCCGTGGAGGCCTTCCGGATTACCGGAGAAAGCATAAGGGAAATGACATTTGAAACGGCGCGAAAAATGACAAGGCGGGGGGTATGAGCCCCCGGGCTGAGGAAGATTCATGGCCAGGGGGCTTGATCACACCAGGCCTTGCTCTATCATGGCTGTGGCGACTTTCATGAAGCCGGCGATGTTGGCGCCGATGACATAGTTGCCCTTGTGACCGAACTCCTCGGCGCTGTCCCAGCACTGGCGGTGGATGTCGGTCATGATCATGTGCAGGCGCTTCTCTACCTCCTCGCGCGTCCACGGCAGGCGCATCGAGTTCTGGCTCATCTCCAGGCCTGACGTGGCGACGCCGCCGGCGTTGGCGGCCTTGCCGGGACCGTACATTATCTTGGCCGCGATGAAGGCTTCGACCGCTTCAGGCGTGGAGGGCATGTTGGCGCCCTCGGCCACCAGGCGGCAGCCGTTCTTAAGCAGCTCCGAGGCGTCCTTGCCGTCGAGCTCATTCTGCGTGGCGGAGGGGAAAGCGCAGTCGCACTTGATGCCCCAGGGCTTCCGGCCTTCCAGATACTCGCACTTGAAATGATCGGCGTACTCTTTGATGCGGCCGCGCTTGACGTTCTTGAGATCCATGACAAAAGCCAGCTTCTCCGCGGTTATGCCGTCCTTGTCATAGACCGTGCCCGCCGAGTCAGAGAGCGACACGCACTCGGCGCCCAACTGGTTGAGCTTCTCGACCGTGTACTGGGCGACATTTCCCGATCCGGAAACGGCGCAAACCTTGCCGGCCAAATCCTCGCCGCGCTGCTTGAGCATCTCACCGGCGAAGAAAACGCATCCGTAGCCCGTGGCTTCCGGGCGTATCAGCGAACCGCCCCACGCCAGGCCCTTGCCGGTCAAGACTCCGGTGAACTCATTGCGCAGTCGCTTGTACTCGCCGAACATGTAGCCGATCTCGCGTCCCCCGACGCCGATGTCGCCTGCGGGCACGTCGGTGTCAGGGCCGATGTGGCGGAACAGCTCACGCATGAAAGACTGGCAGAAACGCATCACCTCGCGGTCGGATTTGCCCTTGGGATCGAAATCCGCGCCGCCTTTGCCGCCGCCCATGGGCAGGGTGGTCAGGGAGTTCTTGAAAATCTGCTCGAAACCCAAAAACTTCAGGATGCTCTGGTTGACCGAGGGATGGAAGCGCAGGCCGCCTTTGTATGGACCGATGGCGCTGCTGAACTCGATCCGGAAACCGCGGTTCACATGATAAACTCCTTTGTCGTCTTCCCAAGGAACGCGGAACACGATCATGCGTTCGGGTTCGACAATGCGTTCAAGCACGCGCTCTTTTTCCAGCACCGGACGGGCTTTGACCACCGGTTCCAGGGATTCCAGCACCTCTTCAGCGGCCTGCAGGAACTCCGGCTCGTTGGCATTGCGCTTATGCACACTTTCAAGGACTCTCTTGATATAGCTCATTTTTGTCTCCTCTCAAGGTCTTCGCGACCGTTCTTTGGCATTACTTAAGCAAACAGTGTGCCGAAAGGTGAAATTAGCCTAAAAGCGGTTTTAAGCGACAGCCGCGGCGTTTCCGGCAGCATCAGCGACATTTTTGTAAACCGGTTTTGTCGGTGTCCACATAAATGTAACATCTCAATCCGATCTCACACAAAGGCACAACGGACACAAAGGATACTTAGGGTGTGTGCGATTCAACTTTAGTTAATCGCACCATTTTGCGTGTTGACTGTCTCTGCCATTCCCCTGAATAATAGGAACTGATTGCAGGAACGGGAAAATCCCCGGCTGGGCCTATTGGATTCTCTTGAAAGGAATGTTATGAATACGCTCGTGGCACAAATAGCGGTAATGGCGGCGGTGTGCGCGCTGGTTTTGGGCGCGCGGGCGGATGTGTCCGCCGCATGGGATCAGGACGCGGACGGGGTGTGGTCTGCTCCCGGCAACTGGGCGGGCGGGGTTGCGCCGACCGGCACGACCGGCGTCGCCACCTTCGGCAACGCCATCACGGCGAGCTGCGGATCGGCGACGGATCCAACGCTTCCGCCAGCGCCGGGCGCGGCACTCTGGCGGCTGGCAGCGGCAGCTCGACGCTGCTGAACTTCAACGGCCCGGCCACCCTTGCGAACTTTTCTGTCACCTCATCGGGCAGCATGATCCGGAACATCGGGGTCGGCGCGGTCACCATCACGAATGGCGCGATGGCCTGCACGATCGACGGCGGCAGCGCCGGGATCATTCTCGCGAAACTCCTTTCGGCGCAGTTCACGGTACGGGGCGACGTGACCTTCGGCGCGGACACCGGCACCTACGTGGCCGCGCCCGGCGCCGCGGGATCGACAATGCGCATCGTGAACAAAGGCGCCTTCTGGTGGATCGGCAGCTCGTCGCCTGCGACCGCGCCGACGATCGATGTCGCGGACGGCGTGACGGTCTCGCTCCATCCGAGCCAGGGGGCCGGACTG
>JAQWAM010000235.1 GCA_028707675.1 Kiritimatiellia bacterium
GAACTCCGGCTTGATCTTGTTCGCGTCAGAATAGAGGACAACGCCCAACTTCAGGTTGCGCCGGGCGATGCCGCGCTTCGCCTCGCGCAAGACCTCAAGGGTGAGCCCGTAGCCCTTGTAGCTGAAGAAGTCGTCCATGATGAGCGTCGTCAGGTTCGGCATCTTATCCGCATACTCGAAGCCGAGCCGGACCTTTTCGCCGAAGTCCTCGGCGGCGCTGTCAGTAATGGAGAAGCCGACGCGCTTCGTGTCCTTGAACTGCTTCATATACTCGGGCAGTTCCGCCTTCTTCGGGTTGTTCGTCCACCGCACCACGAAGCAGCCGGGGATGTTCATGTCCTTGCAGGCGGCCGCCATGTCGATGCGCGTATCGAAAGGCAGGTTGTACAGCTGCTCTTTCGTTCCCTTCAGCGCCTTGAACGAATCACGGTGATGACCCCACATCCAGAGCCGGTCGCCGATAGTGCCGTCATAAGGGACACGCGCGGCGGTACCGCAGAACGGGCACTTGCAGCCGCCCAGCATGGCCGCTCCGCCAGCCATCATCGAAGTCGTCAGGAATTCACGCCTGTTAAGGTTCATGCTTTACTCCCACAGCTTATGAGTACGAATGAAAGCAAAAGAAGAAGGATGCCGAAGGCTAACGACACTCGCGTCAGCCGCCCCGTACCTCGCCACTCGCCAAGGAAAATCCCGACGCCGGACGAGAAGAAAATCGCGCTCGCCATCAAGACGGCGAATGAGATGTAACGCATCTCGCCCATCAGCGGCTCCCCGACCTTCTGGGTGAAGAACTGCATCACGCCGATCAGGCCGACCGAAGCCGAGAGCGCATAATTGCGCAGTTGCAGGTTGAACGTTGAAGGTTGCGCGTTCGAATTACGGAGATAGTCGGAAAACGAATGATGCTGGCGGTGCTGGACAAACGACCAGATGATTTGGACAATCACGCCGCCCCAGAGCGTCACGGTCAGAACCGGCATGCCCGCCCAAAGGGGATTGACGCCCTGCCCGAGCGCCGCCTGTTCCAAAACCGGCGCGCCTTGAAGCCCGAAGTTGATGCCGGCGGAAGCGAAACCGGCGACGACCGCCGTCACGATCCCCTTCTTGAAATCGTATTCGGCGACGGACTTCTTCTTCTCCACCTCGCTCATCTCGCCTTCCTTGAGGCGTCCCGCCGCACCTACAAACGCGATGCCGACGAGCGAGACGAAGACGCCCGCGAGGACGATGCGCGCTCCTTTCGTCGCGACGAGCGCGGCGGCGTTACCCGAGACGATCGGCGGCAGGAGCGTACCCGTCGCCGCGCAGAGCCCCGCGCCGATCGCGAGTCCGAGCCCGACGCCGAGATACCGGACCATCAGCGCCCAGCAGAGCGCGCCGACGCCCCAGAGCGCGCCGAAGCCGACCGTGCGCGCGAGAACGGGCCAGCCGCCCTGCGAGAGGACGGCACCGAGGTCGGGAATCACGCACACGTCGAAAACAAGCGGGAATACGAGCCAGCCCGCGAGCACGCTCACAAGCCAACCCGTCTCGTACGCCCAGCCCTTCACCGCGCGGAAAGGCAGCAGATAAAGCGCCGCCGCCATGCCGCCGATCAGAAAAACGCCCGTGCCGAGTATGGGATTGGCCGTCATCAGACCTTCACGCCCAGAATCTTCTCGGCGTTCTTGTAGAAGATTTTTTCCTTGTCGGTTTTGGAGTTGTCGAGCGACTCGACGAGCTCCGCCATGAACCGCATCTGCATCGGGCCCTGCAGCGGAGCGTCCGTGCCGTAGACGACGTGATCGGCGCCCGCGAGATCAACCAGCTTCTGGAGAATCGTCGGGTAACAATAAAGAAGGTAGTGCGCGGTGTCGACCCAAAGGTTCTTAGGCAGACCCTTCGCCGCTTCGCGCTCGAGCGAGTCGAGATTCGGGAAAAACGGATAGTTCCCGTTCTGGAAAAGTCCCGCGCCGTGCGCGGCGACGATTTTCGTCTTCGGGTTGCGGCGCGCGAGCTCGACGACCGTCGCGAAAGGCGAATTGCCGCTGCCAGGCATGCACGAGCAGTGGAAGAGCGCCATCGGAGTCTTATTCAAGACCTTGTCCACGAAATTGAAGTTGGAGGGAACCGAAAGATCGTAGCCGTGGTAGTCGGGATGGATCTTGATGCCGCGGAACTTTTTGTTCGTCTTCAGGTACTTGAGGTCATCGAGCGAGTCTGGAAAAGTCGGCGAGACCACGACATAGCCATAGAACTCGTCATGCGCCTTGAGCGTCGCGTCCAGTTCGGCGTTGCCCTCGCGCACGTCGTACATGATCGCCCGCGACGCCGAAAGGCACAGCTTGTCGACGCCGCTCTTCTTACAATAGTCAGCGAGCTTGTCACCGTCCGCCGCCCAGAACGGCACGAAGTTGATGTTTCCGAGATGCCCGTGAATGTCGATGATTTTCTGCATGGTTTTACCTGTTGAACGTTGAAGTTTGAACGTTATCGGTCGAGAATGTTGATCTTTCGGCCGTAGTTCGAGAACATCTCCGCCGGCCCCTTCGCCTTCACGAGGAGGCCGTCCTCCCAGCGGAAGCCGTCCTTAGTGCCGCGGTGGAGGAACATGTCCTGCATAAACGCCATGCCCGCCTCCAGCGTGTAGGTCGAGCTCGTCTCGAGGAACGGATACTCGCACTCCATCTGACCGGTGCCGTGGCATGGCCCGTAAAGGATCGTGTCGCCATAACCCTTGTCGATGATGAACTGATGGATCTTTTGGGCGACATCGCGCGCCTTGCGCCCCGCGCGCATCTCGTCGAAGGTCATGTTCGCCGCGTCAAGACCGACCTGAAGGAACGCGAGCGTGTCCTTCGGGCACTTGCCGAGCACGATCGGGCGCCCGACCGAGGCGGAGTACCCTTCCACCTTAGCGCCGATCGAAAAGTGGACGATTTCGCCGCGCCTGATCTTGCGCAGCGTCGGACGGGAGATGCCGTGCGAAGAATTCGGGCCTGAACAGCACCAGATCGGATAACCCGTCGCCTCCGCGCCCGCCGCAGTCATCGCCTGCGTCGCGATGCCGCAGAGTTCCGACTCGGTCATGCCCGGTTTCACCACCTCGAGAATCGCCTTGAAGCCCGCCTCGCTCGCCTTCGCCGCGGCCTTGAGGCATTTGATTTCCGCCGGCGTCTTCCGCATGTAAATGGTACGCATGATCTCGTCCGCCGGAACGACGTTCCTGACGCCGCCCATCGCCTTCGCGAGCGGAACCATTATCGTATACGGAAGGAGATAGTAGCCCGAAAGGCCAATCTTCTTCAGTTTGTAGCGTTTGACGATGTCCGGCCACTTCGGCAACTTCGAGCCCGGGTAGTCCGGCTGCGATGATTCGCGGAAATCCATCATCTGAATGACGTTCGGGATCTTCGTGCGCATACTCGCGTAGGTGAGCGACTCCGGCCCGATGATGAGCGCGGGCTCGCCTTTCACGGGGATCAAAACCGCCGCGGTCTCGAAGCTCGGCCAATAATCCGAAAAATACCGCACCTGCGCCGGTTCGCATTCCGTTGAGAAGACGATGACGGCGTCCAGCTTGTTCTTCGCCGCGGCCTCGCGCGCGAGTTCGAGGCGGCTCTCAAAATCCTTTTTCGACAATATCGATCTCATGGCAGACACCTATTATTGTGTTTTAACCAACAGCCCGCAGGCTAACCCGGAAACATACCGGTTCTCATAAACAACACCTATTATGCAGGGGGGGTAAAAACAGTCAACCCGAAAAATGGCTTTGGAGACGTCCTTCCTATACGCCAAGGCCCGTAAACATTGGTTTTTTTCGAAACCTGCGCCACACCTATTAAGTGCAAGACGCGATTTGGAGTGCGGCGGTGAAGCAAATCATTGCTGATAAAGGCTAGGGTGGAAAACTGGCAGGGCAGGCGAGTGCCAGATGCGTCTTTTGTCATGAGATGCTCGGCAAACGGTTTAGCGCATCGCGCATCGCTTGCGGGTTCGTATGAACATAGCCCCGGTCAACCGACACGGAATCGCGATCGATCAATTCCATGGCAAGGCTCTCCTATACCCCGGCGTCACGCAACCAAGTAGCCGCGGCATGGCGCAGGCTGTGGAAGGTCAGCGGGTTGACCTCCCGCGTCACATCGCCCTTTTTCTCGCGCTTGCGCTTCCTTGGCCTTGCCGCCGTCAAACCAGCCT
>JAQWAM010000236.1 GCA_028707675.1 Kiritimatiellia bacterium
GCACCTTTGTCTACGACCGCGCGGGGAAGCGGTTCTCGGTGACCGACGAGGTGCGGTTCGGCAAGCCCTCGTCTTTTTCTGTGCCGCTCGTCACGTACGGGAAGCTGTCTAAGACCGCTGATCCGGATGTTTTCACACTGGTCCGGGACAAGCGCAGCCTGACGGTGCGCGTGAAGGCGGACGCTCCGTGGGAGTGTTCGGAAGAGACAATCGAAAATCCCGGTCATCCCTCCGTGAAAAGGTACGCGTTCACGTTTGCGGGCGCCGTGGAAAAAGGTTCTCTTACGCTTGTTTATGAGGAGGTAAAGTGACATGAGACGCGCGCTCGCATTGGCCGTGTCAGCGGCCGCATTGACGCTTTTCGCCGCGGCCGCGGCGCCGGAGGAAAAGGAACTCGCGGCCGCGCTGCCCGCTGCGTTCGCCCGGGCCGCGGATCAGTACCGGCTGTTAACGGAACAGATGAAGGCGGGAAACGGGCGCCACCCCAAAAGCTTCGCCAACGGGAAGCTTGTCACAATCCCGCCGGAGGACTGGTGCAGCGGCTTCTATCCGGGGTCGCTGTGGTTTCTCTACGAATACACCAAAGATCCTTTCTGGAAAGCCGAGGCCGAAAAGGCGACAGAGATCCAGGAGAAGGTGCGCCACTACAACGGAAACCACGACATCGGCTTCATGCTGATGTCGAGCGTGGGGCAGGCGCTGCGCCTCGGCGCCGGCACGCCGCAGCGGAAAAGGCGTTACGAGGAGATTCTCCACGACGGCGCGGCGGCGCTCGCCACGCGCTACACGGACAAGATGAAGCTGATCCGGAGCTGGGGGAAGATCGGCGACGAGCGCAGCTACCTCGTCATCGTAGACAACATGATGAACCTGGAGCTGCTCGAGTGGGACGCGAAGCGCGGCGGTGCCGCGCGGTCGGCGGAGATCGCGAAGAACCACGCGGACATGACCGACGGGCATCATTTCCGCGCGGACGGCTCGGCGTTTCATGTGCTGAACTACAATCAGAAGACGCCCGGCAAGATTCTGGAATACAGGTCGGGGCAGGGGGCATGCGCATCCGGCGCCTGGAGCCGCGGACACAGTTGGGCGATCTACGGTTTTACGATGATGCACCGTGAGACCAAAAATCCCCGCTATCTGGAGCGCGCGATACGCGCCGCCGACTACGCGATCAACCATCCGAACATGCCCGCTGACGGCATACCCTACTGGGACTACCACGCCGCGAACATCCCGGACGAGGAACGCGATTCGTCGGCCGGCGCGATCATGGCGTCCGCGCTGCTCGAACTCTCCGCCCTCGCGCCGGCGGCAAAGGCGGCGGCGTACCGCGCTTTCGCGGTGAGGCAGCTCCGCGCGCTGATTTCGGATGGCTACTTCGCGAAACGCGGCGAAATCGGCGGATTCCTGCTCAAACACGGGGTGGGCAGCAAACCGCAGTTCATACAGGGCGGCAAAGGCGGCGAAGTCGACGTGCCGCTCAATTATGCGGATTATTACCTGCTTGAGGCTTTGCTCAGATTCAAAGCGCTCACTGAACAGCCGGAGGCGGCCTCCGCGGCCCGCGTCGACGCCCGGCATGTGCCGGAGCGCATGGATGATTTCGTGTGGGAGAACGATTTCTGCGGCATGCGCGCGTACGGCCCCAAGGTCAGCGAGCCGCGGCCCGCAGGCGAGGGACTCGTCTCTTCGGGATTCGACGTGTTCAACAAGGCCGTGCCTGACGTGATGATGGCCGAGACTCTGATCCGCGGTGTGAAAGAGAAGATCAGCTATCACCAGAACAACGGGCGCGGTTTCGACAATTACAAGGTTTCAACGGGTCGCGGCTGCGGCGGCGTTGGGCGTATGACTGAGGATGGCTGGAGATACGCGAGAAACTGGCGGACGCAGCGCGTTTTGGAGAAGTCTGGCCAGAAGGCGGTTTTCGAACTCGGATATGAAGCCTACACGATTCGCGGCACGGTGACCGCTGGCGCGCCGTTTACGCGTTTTGACGTGCTGCCCCGAACCGGCGCGTCCGGCAAACCCGCGGCCGGTCGGGATCTCATGGGTCCGGGGCTGGATGTTTCCGCGGATCGACGGCATGACGGCACGTTGAAAATCGATCTCAAGCGCGGCTTTGTCGCTAATTTCGAGCCGTTTGGGGTGGATGGCGATGGAAACGGCAACGTCATGACCGCGATACTCCTTGATCCGGCTTGCGGTCCGGCTCATCTCGCGTCGGATGAGACGGGATGCCTTCATCTCCTCCAGCGCGGGAACGTTTTTACGTATTACGCCGGCGCGGCCTGGAGCGGCGCGGGCCGTTTCACCACGCCGGACGAGTGGTTCGCATACGTGAAAGACTTTGCGGACTCTTTGGCGCAGTGACCCGGAAGAGGTGACCATTATGACATGCGATCTGACAGGCAAGACGGCGCTCGTGACGGGAGCGTCGCGGGGGATCGGCAAGGCCATGGCGGAAGCGATCGAGGAGGCTGGCGCGGCGGTGATCCGCGCGTCGTCCGAGGATTGCGATCTTTCGGACCGCGGGGAGGTTTACGACTTCATCGCGAAAACCAAGGCGTCGCATCCGGTTGTCGATATCCTGGTCAACAACGCGGGCACGATTCTGCGTAAGCCCGCGGCGGAACATCCGGACGAATACTGGGATCAGGTGATGGCCGTCAATCTCAATTCGCAGTTCATCCTCGCGCGGGAATTCGGCAGGGATATGGTGGCGCGCGGGTCTGGCAAGATCATTTTCACCGCATCGCTCCTCACGTTTCAGGGTGGCATCACGGTGCCGGGTTATGCGGCGTCTAAAGGCGCGATCGGCCAACTGACAAAAGCGCTCGCGAACGAATGGGCGTCTAAAGGGGTGAACGTGAACGCCATCGCGCCCGGCTACATCGCGACGGACAACACGGCGGCGCTGCGGGCGGATCCGGTCCGCAGCCGTCAGATCCTCGAACGCATCCCGGCCGGGCGTTGGGGCGAGGCGAAGGACATCGCAGGGGCCTGCGTCTTTCTCGCGTCGCCGGCCGCCGATTACATTCACGGCGTGATCCTGCCCGTGGACGGCGGGTGGCTGTCGCGGTAGGCCAACAGGCCTGAAGCGGCTCGCGGGAGCCGGGCGCAATTTCCGGGCATTCAAGCTCCTGAACGCCGTGCGAACGCGACGGTTCGCGTCCGCGCCATCTCCGGCAGGGAGCGGCTTAATCTGGTTGTGTAGCGGGGGGCAGTAACTTATAATGTTTTTTTGTCAGGAGAGATAGAAATGTTGAAATGCAATCCAGGTTTGTACGGGCGGTCATTGCTGCGGCTGGCTGATCTTTCAGACGGGGAGATGGCGGATGTGATTGAATTGGCGATCGCGTTGAAGGCGCGCAGGCGGGCGGGTGTGCGCGGCGATCTGCTGAAACGGCGGCAGGTCGCGCTGATTTTCGAGAAAAGCTCCACGCGCACGCGCACTTCAGCCTCGGTGGCGATACGCGACGAGGGCGGCGCGGCGGAGTACCTTTCCAAAAGCGACATCCACCTCGGCGCCAAGGAGTCGGTGAAGGACACCGCGCGCGTGCTGGGGCGGACCTTTGACGGCATCCTGTACCGCGGGTTCGCGCAGCAGACCGTCGAGACGCTGGCGCGGTATGCGGGGGTGCCGGTTTGGAACGGGCTCACGGACATTTTCCACCCCACGCAGATTCTGGCCGATCTGATGACCATCCGTGAGAACTTCGGACGCCTTCAAGGCCTTAAGCTGGCATACGTTGGCGACGGTCGCAACAATGTCGCCAACTCGCTGATGATCGGCTGCGCGAAGGCGGGCTTGGACTATGTGAACTGCACGCCGCCGGAGCTGGCTCCTGACGCGGGGCTGGTGGCCGAGGCCCGGGAGATCGCGCGCCGACGCGGCGCCGCGGTCAGCGTCGTTCACGATCCCGCGGCCGGCGTGGCCGGCGCCAACGTGATCTACACCGACGTGTGGGTCTCGATGGGCGAGGAGGCGCAGAAGGAGACCCGGCTTAGGCTGCTGCGGCCCTACCAGGTCAACATGGACCTGCTGCGGGCCACCGGCAACGGGCAGGGCGGGCTGATCTTCCTGCACTGCCTGCCGGCTTTCCATGACCGCGAGACGGCGGTTTCGGCCGAGTGCGGGGCGATGGAGGTCACGGACGAGGTTTTCGAGTCGCCGTTC
>JAQWAM010000237.1 GCA_028707675.1 Kiritimatiellia bacterium
TATAGAGCAACAGGCTTTCGTGGATCATTGGCCTCGAATCAAAGCCGTGCTGGAAAGCCGCATAAACGCCCGCGAAAACGCGCCCGTGCCTGAAGCTGTCTCAGCCTGCATCAACAAACTGCCCCGCGACAATTATCTCAAGACCGTGCAGGGCTTAGACAGTCCCGTCGCCGGACAACTCGCCGGCTGGCTTGAGAATTTCGCCCGAGAAAGTTTCTCCGGGCTTAATCGCACCCCCCGTGACAGTCCCGTCAGTTAAGCCGTTGACAACCGGCGGCAGCGGCTTATACTCATGCTTCATGACTGCGCTTAAACCCGTTTATTTGGACAACAACGCCACGACCCGCGTGGCGCCCGAAGTTCTGGAGGCGATGACGCCGTTCCTGACCGACCTTTACGGCAACCCTTCGAGCATGCACGCTTTCGGCGGCCAGATTGCCCGGCACGTGCGGGAGGCCCGCGAGAAAGTCGCCGCCTTCATCAACGCCGAACCCTCCGAGATCGTCTTCACAAGTTGCGGCACCGAGAGCGACAACATGGCCATCCACGGCAGCGCGGAGATTCTGGGGCCGCAGGCCAGTGTCATCACCACCCGCGTGGAACATCCAGCCGTGCTCGGCCCATGCCGCCGCCTGCGCGACATGGGCATGCGCGTGACCGAACTGCCGGTCGACCGTCTGGGTCATCTGGACATGGACGCCTATCGCGAAGCGATCAAGATCAACTCCCCGGCGATCGTCAGCATCATGTGGGCGAACAATGAGACCGGCGTGATCTTCCCCATGCGGGAAATCGCGGAACTGGCCAAGGAGGCCGGCGCGATCATACACACGGACGCGGTGCAGACAGCCGGCAAAATTCTGATCGACGTCAAGAAACTGCCGGTGGACATGCTGTCGATATCCGGCCACAAACTGCACGCCCCTAAAGGCGTGGGAGTCTTATACCTGCGCCGCGGCACACGCCTCAAGACCTTCATGCTCGGCGGACATCAGGAGCACGGCCGGCGCGGCGGCACCGAGAACGTGCCGTATATAGTGGGAATGGGACGGGCGGTCGAACTGGCCGCGCGCGATATGGCTGAAGAGAGCCGCCACCTGACCCGCCTGCGCGACAAACTTGAGAACGGGCTGCTGGCGGCCTGCCCCGACGCCAGCGTCAACGGCGACCCGGCGGCGCGCCTGCCCAACACCACCAACATGAGCTTCGAGTACATCGAGGGCGAGGCCATCCTTTACCACCTCAGCGACCTCGGCATCTGCGCCTCGACCGGCTCCGCCTGCGCGGCAGGCTCGCTGGAACCCTCGCATGTGATCCGCGCCATGGGAGTGCCGTTCACGGCTGTGCACGGCTCCGTGCGCTTCTCGCTCAGCCGCTACAACACCGAGGCCGATATCGACTATGTGCTCGAGCACATGCCGCCCGTCATCAAAAAACTGCGCGACCTATCGCCTTTCGGCAAAGGCGACGCCTTGCCGGTGGAACTGTAAAACACTCAAGGCCCAACTCTCAACGCCGTTTCAACACAACCTTGATTTCCACGGCTTCATACAAGTTTTCCGCTGGAACGGAAAAGGATTTAGCCAATCGTTCGGACGACCACGCCTGCCGCGCTTTTTCATCACCATTTAACCTATAAGCGGCAGTTGAACGAGCATGAATCGGGCAAAGGCTCGTAAACATTGGTTCTTTTCGAAACCTGCGCCGCACCTGTTTGGTGCAAGACGCAACTTGGAGTGCGGTGACAAGAGCCGCGCTGTGCGCGGGTCGCGGCACCGCTTTCCGGCCTGTCCGCGCCAAAGCGGCGTCGCGCGGAATACCGCTTGCCGCCGCACTCCAAATCCTTTCGCCAGACTTGCGGAGCATCGGTATCGAAATCAACTGCTCTTTTTAGGATAAATGCTTGCTAATATGTACCCTCCTTTGTTGACTAGCTTCACTCGGGCTTGAACTCGCTTGCGTTAAGAAAGGCGACTTCCTTGAAGTGCCTCTTGTTTCCGCTGAGCAAAGTCTCTCCTGTTTCGCAAGCGGTGGCGAAGATGAGTGAATCACAGACACCGAGGTCACTCTTAAGCGCAGTCGCTTCCATAATCGTAACCGCGCGGTTAGAGATATTCGCGGTGACCGGCAAGGTCGAGAACGAAAGCTTGGAGAGGAATTTCTTCATCTCCCGCATTTCATACTTGTTACGGACTCCTTGCAACAATTCCATATAAGTGACGGAAGAGATCGCGCGCGAATCGGCATGGTCTATCTCATTGAGCGCATTCTTATTGCCGCGAAAAGCCCATATCATGACATCGGAGTCAAAGATCATGCGAACGTCCTCCGAACGCGCAGCCGTGTGATGTACTCGGTAGGATTCACAAGATCGTCACGATCAGCCCACATCCCCGCTGCGGCAAATTCACTCGCCTTGGGCGTTTCAGGCTTGTAGTCCTCCCAAGCGATGACCACCGCCCAAGGACGTCCGTGTGAAGTGACTGTAACACGCTCACGGCGCTTTACCGCAGCCTGGATATCCCCCATCCGGTTTCTGAAATCAATCAATTTCGCATCCATAGCCAACCTCCAATATGCTCACTCAAAATGCACATATTGTAGCGTTATACGATGCGCCGGACAAGGGCTTATGACAAAAAAGAGAAGGAATATCATTCTGGTTTTACTAAAGAACGCTCAACTTTCAAATGGGGGCGTTGCGAATGAATGTCCAATCCAACGGATTTTTAATTGCGAGTTGAGAGTTGAACGTTGCGCGTTGAACGTTTATTCTTTTCCGCCCATGAACACTCACCCCGAAACCCGGCCCGCTTCCCCCCTCTCCTCCTGCCGCCTCTGCCCGCGCGCTTGCGGCGCGGACCGCCTCGCGGGCCGGCTCGGCTACTGCAAGGCGGGCGTTCAGCCCCGGATCTTCCGCTACGGTCCGCACTTCGGCGAAGAGCCGCCGGTCAGCGGCACGCGCGGCTCCGGCGCCGTGTTCTTCTCGCACTGCACCATGCGCTGCGTCTACTGCCAGAACCATCCATGGAGCCAAGCCGGTCTGGGCGACGACCTCACCATACCGGCCCTGCGAACCATTTTCAAAGGCCTCGCCGCTCAAGGCTGCCATAACTGGAACCTCGTCTCCCCCTCCCCTTGGCTGCCGCAGATCAGCGAAGCTGCCGCAGACTTAATTCGCGCTGGAATCTCACTGCCGTTTGTGTATAATACGTCCGGTTTTGAATCAACCCGGACATTGGATGAGTTCAGCTTTTTAGCCGATATCGCTTTGGTCGACCTGCGTTACGCCAACCCCGCAAGCGCGGCTGAAGGCTCTGACGCCGAACGCTACGTGGCAGCGGCCCGCGAGACTTTGCTTTGGTTTTGGAACCGGCTCGGCCCGCTGGATGTTGACGATGACGGCATAGCGCGGCGTGGCGTGATCTGCCGCCTGCTGGCCCTCCCCGGCAGGGTGCATGAGGCGGTCGCAAACTTGGAGTGGCTGGCGAAGGCAACCGGCAACACGCTGCACGTGAGCGTCATGTCGCAGTACACGCCGGTATACCGGGCGATGGAGATGGAAGGCTGGAACCGTAAGGTTAGGGAAGATGAATACAAGCTCCTGACCGACGCGGTCTCGGATCTAGGATTTTGCGAAGGATGGATACAGGAATTTGAAGGCGAAGCGCCAGCCGACCTGTTGGGACAAGCCATGCCCAAAGGACAAGGCGCCGTTGGCGCAGGCTGAGCGCGCCCGCGATAAACAGCATCAAGTATAACGCCGCGTCTGAACTGCGGCGGAAAGGACACGAATGAGCGGTCACAGTAAGTGGGCTACCATCAAGCATAAGAAGGGCGCGGCTGACGCCAAGCGCGGCAAGGTCTTCTCGAAGATCGCCAAGGAAATCACGGTCGTGGTCAAGTCCGGCGGCAGCGACCCGGCCAACAACCCCACGTTGCGTACGCTGATTGCAAAGGCCAAATCAGTCAACATGCCCAACGACAACATCGACCGCGCCGTCAAGAAGGGCACCGGCGAGCTGGCGGCGGACATCCTCGAGGAGATCACCTACGAGGGTTACGCCCAAGGCGGCGTGGGCCTCGTGGTCAAGGTGCTCACAGACAACAAGAACCGCGCGGCGGCCGAAGTGCGCAACATCTTCAAGAAGAACAACTCCGACTTCGCGGGCCTCGGCGCTGT
>JAQWAM010000238.1 GCA_028707675.1 Kiritimatiellia bacterium
TTTGAGCTGGCCGAGCTTGGCGGGGTCTTTCTCGCCGCCGCGGTCAAGGTAGCTCACGGACTCGCGCCCGTTAATCCGCGCCACCTGCGCCCAGTCGTCAGAGCCGGCGATGGCGCGCCACAGCTCATAACCCGTGACCGTCACGTCCGGGCTGGGCTGCCAGGAGAGCGGCACCTCGCGCGGCCGGGCGGAGACAGCCGTTATCTGGCTGACCTCGGGGGGGATGTCGCGCGTTACAGCCTGGACGATCTCGGAATCGGCGCTTTCGGCGGTGACGGCGTTGACGGCGCGGACGGAAAAGCAGTATTTGCCCTCGTCCTCGAGATTGCCGGGATTGCCGCCGCCCGCCATGAAGGAGGTGGCTTTGAGCCCTTGCGCCGAGCCCGCAAGGTTGAACGGACCGCCGGGGTCACGCGCCTGGTAGATGTCATAGCGCACGACGTCCGGTTCAGGGCTGGCGTCCCATGTCAGCGGCACACAGCGAACTTCATGCGATGTGGCCTTCAGCCCCTTGACGGTCTGCGGCGGCGTCCACATGAGCTGTGCCGCGCGCGGGCCGTAAACACTCGCCGCCACGCCGTTTGGCGTGCCGAACGGCACCGTGGGCAGATCGTCGGCGATTTTCATCTGCAGCATTTGGCAACCAGAGCCCAGCAGCAGGAATGCCGACACGCTAACCGCTGTCAGGGACATGCCCCGGCAAGACATCTTTTGTGGCGTATTTAAAGACATATGCGACACCCCGAAAGAATCACTTGATGGGAATATAATATACGATTTCAGAGAGCGAGGGAAGAGTTACATGAGGGAAAAAGAAATGCTGAAATCATTTGAAACTTGCGGAAAAGTCAAAATCGATATATAGTTAACCTCGTTTTTCTTACCGCTTTATAATGACCAGAGGCAGCCGCATTCCATAGGGGTGCCGTATTTAAGGTGTTTAGGCGGAATGTCGTTTGCGGCTTATGCCGTGTCAACGGAAACGCAAAAACAATCAAATCGGGAGACGAGCATGTGGAATGATGACATGAAGGATCTGGCTTTGCGCTGCGGGTCGGACGGAGCCAAAGCCTGGACTGACTGGCGCTGGCAGATACGGCATTCGGTCCGCAGCATCGGCACCTTCGAACGGGTTCTGGACATCAGGCTGGAGGATGACGAAAGGGCCGCGCTGGAGCAAACGCTGAAGACCTTCCCGCTCTGCGTTACCCCCTATTACCTGTCGCTGATCGACCGCGAGGATTTCCGCAACGATCCCGTTTTCAAGCAATCGTTCCCCTCGGTCCATGAGCTGGACATATCCAAAGATGACATCTCCGATCCTTTGAGCGAGGACAAGGACAGCCCGGCGCCGGGAATCACACACCGCTATCCGGACCGGGTCCTTTTCCACGTCAGTAATCTCTGCTCGATGTACTGCCGCCACTGCACGCGCAAAAGGAAAGTCGGCGACAAAGACAGCGTGCCTGACCGCGCGTCGCTGGCCGAAGGCATCGACTATATACGCCGCACGCCGCAGGTGCGCGACGTGCTGCTTTCCGGCGGAGATCCCCTGATGCTTTCCGACGATCACATCGAATGGCTGCTCAAAGAGCTGCGCGCCATCCCGCATGTGGAGATCATCCGCATCGGCACCCGGATGCCGGTGGTGCTGCCGTACCGCATCACTGACGAGCTGACGGCCATGCTGAAAAAATACCATCCGATATGGGTGAACACGCATTTCAACCATCCGCGCGAGCTCTCGAAATCCGCCCGGCGGGCGCTGGCGCGCCTGGCGGACGCGGGTATACCGTTGGGCAACCAGACGGTGCTGCTGGCGGGCGTGAACGACTGCCCCCGCATCATGCGCAAACTGGTCCAGAAACTGGTCCAGAGCCGCGTCAGGCCCTATTATATGTATCAGTGCGACCTTTCCGAGGGACTCTCCCACTTCCGCACGCCGGTCAGCAAAGGCTTGGAGATCATGGAGTGCCTGATCGGACACACCAGCGGGCTGGCGGTGCCCACGTACGTGATCGACGCGCCCGGCGGCGGCGGCAAGATACCGGTGATGCCGCAGTACGCGATCTCGTGGGCCACCCACAAGGTGGTGCTCAGAAACTTCGAGGGCGTGATAACCTCGTATAAAGAGCCTGACAGTTACGAGCCGATCAATTGCGACCGGGATTGCGATAAATGTCAACTGACCCTTAAATTGGACGGGGCGGTGGAACGCCCCTTGATAGGCATTGAGAAGCTGCTCGCGGACTCTGACGACGCGATAACGCTGGTGCCTGCCGACAACGCGCGTTACCAGCGCCGGAGCCAGACGGACGAGGCCGCGACCGATGATCCCGAGGACGGGAGGGGAAGCCTTGGATGAGCGCCGTTGACTACATCGTCTTCGCGCTTTACATGGCCGGGATACTGGGCATAGGGCTTTTTCACTTCCGGCGCAATCAATCCGCCGAGGATTATTATGTCGGCGGGCGCTCCGTGCCGCCGCTGGCATTGGGCTTGTCCATCGTGGCGACCGATGTGGGCGGGGGCTTCTCGATAGGCTTGGGCGGTGTCGGGTTCATGATGGGTCTGTCCGGATCGTGGCTTTTGTTCACCGGTCTGCTCGGAGCCTGGTTCACCGCGGTTTTTATCATACCGCGCATCAAAGGGCCGGACGTGACCCATAAAATGCTTAGCTATCCGGTCATGGCTTTCGCGGGAGTGCTTATGGGAATGTGCGCGCGCACCTTGTATCCGCAACTGGTCGGAGTGGAGGGCGGACAGGAACTCGGCCTGCCGCGGCTGATTAACGACGTGCTGCCTGTCGGCGTGACAGGCGTTGTGTCGGCGGCTTATTTTTCCGCAATCATGTCAACGGCCGACAGTACCCTGATGGCGTCATCCGGCAATGTTGTCGGCGATTTGATTCAGCGCCATCTTTTCAAAAATATACCCTGCGGCAAAATGATCCGCGTCTCACAGTTAGTGACTTTGTTGTTGGGATTGGCAGCGGTTTATTATGCCAGCCGTTTCAGCACGGTTATCGAAGGGGTTTTTGATGCCTATGGTTTTTTGGTCGCAGGACTGTTCGCGCCGACGCTGGGCGCTTTCTTCTGGCGCGGGTCTACCGCCAACGGGGCTTTGTGCGGCATCGTGGCCGGGGGCGTCACCGTCAACCTCTTGCCCCGGCTGGACGGGAAACTGCCTGCCGGACTTCAGCGCATTTTCTTTGGCCTGGGGTTATGGCCGGTTGTTTACGGGCTGGTTGTTTCGGCTGTTGTTTTTGTGGTGGTTTCGCTGCTGGCCAAAAAGCCTTATGCGTCACATTTTGATGATACGCCGGAGAAGATTGAAGGATGACGGACACGTTGACACATATAGGACGGGCGCTTGTGCAGCACGGAGCGAGCAATGACCGGGTTTATCTGATGAAGACCGGCGGCGAGAAGCCGGAGCGCCTTTTCCCGGCAATAGAGGAGCTGGCCCGGCAGAACAACTACGGCAAAATATTCGCCAAGGTGCCGTCTTCAGACGCGCCTTGGCTGGCGGATCGGGGTTATCGCGAGGAAGCCCGCATACCCGGCTATTTCGCGCGCCGGGAAGACGCCTGTTTCATGAGCAGATTCCCTGACCCCCTACGCGCCCAATCCGGCGAGTTGCCAGCGCTGCCGCGGCCGCGCGCCGGCGGCCGCCTCGCTGCCGCGGCCGCAAAATATGCCGCGCTTACGGTCCGGCCGGCCGACACGGCTGACGCGGAAGCTATGGCGGCTCTTTACGGCCGCGTCTTCCCGTCTTATCCGTTCCCGATCAACAAGCCGGAGTATCTGCTTAAAACCATGCGGGACAACGTCTGCTATTTTATCGTCGAAGACAACGGCCGGCTTGCGGCCTTGTCCTCGGGCGAGATCGACAGGCCGGCCAAAGCGGTTGAAATGACCGATTTCGCCACGCTGCCCCCTTACAGGGCCAGAGGGCTGGCCAGCGTACTGCTGAAACGCATGGAACAACATTTGTCTGACCGCGGGCTGCTTACCGCATATACTATCGCCCGCGCGGTCTCGACAGGCATCAACCGGCTGTTTTGCGGCGCCGGATATGCCTTCGGCGGGACTCTGGTGAACAACACCCAGATCAGCGGAAGCATAGAAAGCATGCGGGTCTGGCACAAGCCGCTGCCGAC
>JAQWAM010000239.1 GCA_028707675.1 Kiritimatiellia bacterium
GGCGGCCGCCGAACGGCGTCTGCGCGGAATTGAAAAGATTCGTAAGCGCATATGCATCACCCGAACCCATCTGCACGAAATCAGACGAGCCGAGCGCCGTCTGACCGGGCTGCAGCGCGGCGGTGTCGCCGTTCGCCGCAGTGTTGTGCGTGAGCTCAACAATCAGGTTGCTTCCGGCGGCGTCGAAGAGGCCGAACTGGCTGAGCCAGATGTTGTTGCCGTCGCAGTTCGGCCGGTCTTTGAGGGGCGTCCCCGTGTCTCCCTTGTCATAGTCGCCGTAGTTCTGCATCAGCGAAAGCCGGTACCATGTGTAGTTGTTTCCGGCAAGCGTCAATGTGCCGCCTTGCGACACGGCTCCGCCGCTGAAATCGTAGTCACCCTTGATCGTCCAGTCGCCCGCGCCTTCTTTCACGACTGACAAGGTTCCCGCGCCGTTCGTGACCGCAAGCGCCGCGCATCCCGCAGCCTCACCGGCAAGGACAAGCGTGTTTCCGTCCGCCTGCGCGGAGGTGAACCCGGTCCATTCCAGCGCCGCTGCCGCGGACGAGAACCTGCCCGCTCCCTTCAGCGCGACCGGACGCGTCGTGACCATCTTGTCCTCTGAACCGATATATTTCATTGTTGCCGTGTCCGCATCGACCGTGTTCGTTCCGTCGCCAAGCAGATAAGCGTAAGGTACGGACTTCGAATCATCGACGGCGCTCCCGTAATACTCCGACAGAAGCCAGCCGGACGTGCCGAGCGCGGAAGCGCCCCCTTTCTCGGCGATCGAATCATACTCGATGCGTCCCTTCTCCGTCGCAACGACACCGGCATTGCTGCGAGCCGTACTGGTGGTGAACCTCCACGTTCCCTTCCCTGTCTTTTTCCAGTAAACGGGACGCGCCCCACTCACGGTGAAAGCCGCCACGTACTCGCAGGGATATTGGTTGTCGCCGGTCCAGATCACCTCTCCGACATATGTGTCGTTGGCGTTATAGTAAATCTTTTTGTTCAAAACGAGCGCGCCGTTGGTGCCGCCGTTCATCGTGAGGCAGAAAGCGCCGTTATTCATGTAAAATAATTCGCTGCCCGTCCCCGCCGTCTCGCCCGCGCCGAGATACTCGTATTCGCAATTTTCGCGCAGAATTGCGTCCGGAAACGCGGCTGTTTCGAGATAGCCTTTGTAGAGGTTTCCGCCGATGACAAGATCGGGGTTGAGGAAGCGCTAGTAGCCGTTGTTCTCGCCGTAGTATTTCACGTTGCCCGCGAATGTTCCGTAGAATTCCCACGGCGCCGCACGGGAGCCGGATGTGATGTAGAGATTCTGGGTTAAGCTCGCTTGCGCATTCGAAACGATGCCGTCGCCGTAAAGCCCCTTGAACTTGGTGTGGACGTTCGTCGGCATGGAGATGACGCCGGGCGCGAAGACGCCGACGGGACAAGACGGCATCACGGCAGTGCCGTCCGATGCGGTCAGCTCAAGCGTTCCGTCATATACCTCGAACCCGCCGTACAGGCTCACCATCGCGCTGTTCGAACCGTGCGCGCGGGTCAGCGTGCCCTTGCCGCGTTTGAAGACCTTGCCGTCGCTGACGAAAAAATACGTGCCGTTGTTGACGCTGATCGTCGCGGCGGTCTCGTTCGAGATAGTGAGGCGCGTTCCGGTGGCAGTGCCCGCAAGGACGACGCTGCCAAAGGACTTGAAAAGATCCATGTCAGCATCCGTGACGACCGCGTCCGTCGTTCCGTCGAAGCGCACCTGCCACCCCGCCTGCGGGACGTTTCCGTCCCTCCAGTGCGAAGGGTCTGTAAAACCGCCCGTGCCGCCGCTCTGCCAATACGCCGGCGACGCGGCCTCCAAACTGAGCGCGAACACAACCGCCGACAAAGCAACTGTCAGATTCCTGTTCATAATCAGTCTTTCTTTCACTGGCATACCATAGAGATGCCGGATTTGAGGTGTTAATGAGTCCACTGAAAACACTGGCTTCCCAATGGACTTGACCGATGACGCACCGGTTCCTACGGTCGGCGCGTATTATGAGACGGGGCGGCGAAAAGTGTCAAATCCGAATTTCCGCGGCAGAAGCGTACGATGCAAGCTGTTGACTTAACTAAATCTGGTAACTATCATTAACCGCACCAACCAACAAAGGGCTTTTTATGGATTTGATAATGCGTTCGGACAAGCTGCAAAACGTGCATTCCGATATAAGAGGGCCGGTATTTGTCGAAGCCATGCGCATGCGCGCGGCGGGCATTGACGTTCTGCGCCTTAATACCGGCAACCCCGGAGTCTTCGGCTTTGAAATGCCCGCCAGCGTGCGGAACGCTTTGCTAGACAACGCCGCCAAGGCCGTGCCGTACTGCGACCTCAAGGGCATGCCCGAAGCGCGCGAGGCCATATGCGGGTACCACGCGGGCAAGGGCTTGACCGGCATTACGCCGGATGATGTGTTTATCGGCAACGGCGTCAGCGAGCTTGTGACCATGGCGCTGACCGCGCTGCTTAATTACGGCGATGAAATTCTGGTCCCTTCGCCCGATTATTCCCTTTGGACCAACTCGGTCTATATAGCCGGCGCAAAACCCGTGCATTATGTCTGCGACGAACAGGCGGGCTGGTTCCCCGACCCGGAAGACATAAAGGCGAAAATAACCCCGCGGACGCGGGCTATCGTGATCATCAACCCGAACAACCCGACCGGCGCGCTTTATCCGCGCGAATTGTTGGAACAGTTGATACAGATCGCGCGGGAAAACAAGCTCGTCATTTTTTCCGATGAAATTTATGACCGTCTGGTGATGGACGGGCTTGAGCATGTTTCGACTGCGGCCCTGGCGCCCGACCTGTTTGTGGTCACGCTGAACGGACTTTCAAAATCACACGTCATCTGCGGCTTCAGGTGCGGCTGGATGGTTTTAAGCGGCGCGAAAGCGGCGGCCGGCGATTTTGCCGCGGGTCTTGTGCAGCTTTGCGCGATGCGGCTTTGCGCTAACGCCCTGACGCAGCTTGTCATCCCCGCTGCCATTGCGGATCGGGAAAGCACACGGGCCATGATCGAGCCCGGGGGCAGGCTTTACGAGCAGCGGGAGGCCACCTGCCGCGAGCTTGATGAAATCGACGGGCTGACCTATGTTAAAAACAGCGCGGCTTTCTATCTCTTCCCGAAGCTCGACATTAAAAAATTCAACATCACGGACGACCAGCGGTTTGCGATGGACTATCTGCACAGCAAACATGTCATGATCATCCCCGGCCGGGGTTTTAGCTGGAACAAGCCCGATCATTTCAGGATCGTCATGCTGCCCGAGCCCGCGGTGCTGGCCAAAGCCATGCGCGATCTAGGCGATTTCCTCTCCGACTATCGGCAGCAGGCGTGAGTACTAATAAAGTCAGACGGAAACCGTTCCCGCTGCCGCATGTCGCGACCGGGTTCTTCACCGTAACGCAGTGTGCGTAAGCGTGTAAGCAAAAAAGGAGGATGCGATGGGCGTCAGGATAAACACGGCGGCGGCCTTTGCGGCCGCGGCGGTTCTCGTGACTGTGGGAGTGGCGGCGGCCGGGCGATACGAAGCGACTTGGGAATCGCTCGACAAGCGGCCGGCGCCGGAGTGGTTCGGCGACGCGTAGTTCGGCATCTTCATCCACTGGGGGCCGTATTCCGTGCCGGCGTGGGCACCGGCGGGAACTTACTCGGAGTGGTATCAGTATTGGTTGCAGAACAGGGCCTGCTCCGGCAACAGCCGCCCGAAGCCGACGGCGGTGGCCGATTACCACGAGCGGGTCTATGGCGCGGACTTCAGCTACTACCGGTTCGGCGAGATGTTCAAGGCCCATGACTTCGACCCCGCCGCGTGGGCGGAGTTGTTCGCGCGCTCGGGCGCGCGCTACATAGTGCTGACGAGTAAGCATCACGACGGCTTCTGCCTGTGGCCGAACCAGCACGCGAACAAGGCGTTTGGCCGCCCGTGGAACAGCATGGACGCCGGCCCGAAGCGCGACCTCATCGGCGAGCTTAAGGCGGAGTTGGAGAAGACGCCGTTGAAGTTCGGCCTCTATTACTCGCTGTTCGAGTGGTACAACCCGCTCTGGACGAACGCGGCGCAGCGCGGGCGGTTCGTGGACGAGCATTTCCTGCCGCAGGTGAAGGAACTGGT
>JAQWAM010000240.1 GCA_028707675.1 Kiritimatiellia bacterium
TCTCCAGCGCCAAAAAGAACGCCATCCTGCTTGCCATGGCTGAAACCCTGAATAACCGGCGGGAACTGATCAAGTCGGCCAACGCCGCCGACTTGGAACAGGCCGCCGCCGCCAACCTCTCCGCTGCCATGATTGACCGCCTGACCCTGACGGACGCCCGCATCGGCAACATGGTCAACGGAATCCGCGAGGTGGCAGCCCTGCCCGACCCCGTCGGAAAGAGAATCTGGAGGAGGGTCAGACCCAACGGACTTGTAATCGAGAAGAGACGTGTCCCGCTGGGAGTCGTGGCTATCATATACGAGTCGCGACCGAACGTGACCGCCGACGCCGCGGTCTTGTGCGTCAAGACCTCCAACGCCGTGATCCTGCGCGGCGGCAAGGAGTCGCTCAACTCTAACATCGCCATAGCCCGCGCCCTGCGCGAGGGCGGCGAGAGCGCCGGTATGCCCAAAGGCGCGGTGCAGCTCATCGAAACGACCGACCGCGAGGCCGTGCGCGAGCTGGTGCAAATGGATGACCGCGTGGACGTGGTGATACCGCGCGGCGGCGAATCGCTGATCCGCGCCGTCGTGCAACATGCCCGTGTGCCTGTACTCAAACACTATAAGGGCGTCTGCCATATTTTCGTCGATGCCGCCGCCGATCTGGACAGGGCTTTGGCCATCACCGAAAACGCCAAATGCCAGCGCCCCGGCGTCTGCAACGCGGTCGAGACCCTGCTCGTGCATCAGGATGTGGCGCAGACCTTTCTGCCGCAACTGGAACAAATGGCGCGGCGGCGCGGCGTGGAGCTGCGCGGTTGTGCCAAAACCCGTCAGACGCTGCCGAACTGCAAAGCCGCCGCGGCGGCGGACTGGCCGGCCGAATACCTGGACCTGATTCTTGCGGTCAAGGTCGTGAAGAGTCTGAAAGAAGCGATCGCGCACATCAACACGTTCGGCTCACACCACTCTGACGCCATCATTACGGAGGACGGGCGCGGCGCCAAGCGCTTTTTAAAAGAGATTGATTCAGCGGCAGTCTACGTCAACGCTTCCACCCGCTTCACCGACGGCGGCGAGTTCGGCATGGGCGCGGAAATGGGCATCAGCACCGACAAACTGCACGCCCGCGGGCCAATGGGGCTTGAAGAACTCACCACCTACAAATATCTTGTTTCCGGCAGCGGGCAGGTCAGATGAGTGAAACTATGCCGAAAACTAAAGCAATAAAGCGCCAAAACAAGCTTGAAAAGGTTATCGCGGCCTTGGCACAGAGCAAAAGCATCCTCGTCAGCGGCCATGTCCGTCCGGACGGCGATTCCCTCGGCTGCATGATTGCCTTGGCTCATCTGCTCAACCGCGCCGGCCTCAAAGCCGCGGCCACGGCTGACAGCAAGAATCTGGGAAGTCCGGCTTTCCTGAACGGCACAGAAAAGCTCCTGACGCCCGGCGAGATCGCCAAGCGCCGCTTCGACCTGATCGTGGCCACCGACTGCGGCTCGTTCGAACGGCTGCCGGAACCGGTGCAGGCGGTGGCCGCAAAAAAAGTCCCGCTGATCAACATCGACCACCATCGCACGAACACTTATTTCGGCAGCCTTAACTGGATCGGCACACGCGCATCGTCCACCGGTGAGATGATCTGGCAGATGGCGCGCAAGGCAGGCTGGCAACTGGATCAGACCGCGGCTGAAGCCTTGTGGGTGGCGATCATCACCGACACCGGGCGTTTCGCTTACGACCAGACCACGCCCGCGACCATGCGCTGCGGTGCGGATCTGCTGCGGCACGGCGTGCGAACCGCCTTCATCAACGACAAGCTCTATTGTTCCTTCAGCCGCACCGCGGTGGAACTTAAGCGCCGGGCATACCGTACTCTGTCCATCTCGGAAAACAGCGAGGTCGCCTCGGTCACCCTGACCGGCAAAGATTTCGAGGAGACCGGAGGCACCAAGGCTGATGCCGAAGACGTGATCGAAATTCCCCGCGGCCTTGTCGGCAACCGCGTCGCCTTGTTTTTCTACGGCAACGAGGAAGACAAAGGCGAAACCCGCGTGAGCGTGCGCACCCGGCCGCCGCTCGACGCGACATGGCTGGCGAAACGTTTCGGCGGCGGCGGTCACGAACGCGCCGCCGGATTCTCGCTGCAGGAGCCTCTGCCGCAAGCGAAAAAAAAGGTGAACAACATTGTCGCCGAGTGGCTGGCAAGCCAGCCCGGACACTGAAGAAGCCCGCTAACACCCCATAGGCGGCGCATTTGTCCCTTGCCCCTACCGTTTCAGTCGATTCGCTCGATCTTCGCGGAATGGAATTTGACCTTGCCGGGCGCGCCTTCGCGCACGACAAAGGAGTGCGGCACGTCGTTCGACTTGCGGAACTCGATCACGTAGCGCTGTACGCCGGATTCTCCGCCGAGCGTCTTGATGCGCCCGCACGCGGTCGCGAGCACAGGCTTGAAGCGCATGAGCTGCACGTTGTAGGCGCGCGCTTCCGGCCCCTCATCCTGTACCGTCTCCAAATCCGCCGTGAAGCGCACAGTCGTCCCCTTGGGAACTTCCCACGCCGCCGCCGGGATCACCAGCCGCGCCATGCCGCCCGTCATCCCGTACCAGCCGTTCTTCTTCGGCACCGGCTTGCCTTCGTCCGTGCCGTCGTCGCCGAAGATAAACTTCAGATCCGCCATCGGATCATCGCTCTTCCACAGTAACTGCGGCTTCTTCGCCGCGGGCGCGTCCGCCTCCGCGCAGACGGGCTTGCCCGCGCCGCCGAAGAAGTTGACGGGCGCGACTTCGAAGCGATAGGTCCTGCCGGACTCGAAATACCCGTCCGAAAACTTCACCGTCACTTCGCGCGCCCGCTCGGCCGGACGCAGGTAGAACTGCGTGTACTTCTCCACAGTTTTGAAAGGACGCCACCCCTGCTCCGTCTTTTCCGCGACAGAGATACGGTAGCGGTACGCCGAATCCGCCCCCTCGGCCACCGGCGGCAGCGCTAGCGTGAAGCCCGTGAACGGCGCGTCCGCCCGCACTTCCGCCCGCGCGTCCGCCGCGAACACCGGCACGGGCACCGTCTTTTTCCGACGCTCGACCGAATACGGCGCGGTCTTCGGCTCAAACGGCCACGGCACACACCACGGATCCCGCTTATTGTACTCCGCGCCGTCGCGCACGTCGAAGCGGCGGAAGACGATCCGATCCGCGAACCCTTCGATCACGCACGCTCCGTAGTTCTCCTTGGAGGGTTCACCAAGACCCACGGAATCGCCCGACCACACCTGCAGGCACGTCGCGTTCACCGCTGTGAAGTTCCCTTGCCAGATGTTGTTCTCGTCCCGCAGCGACCCGTGCGTGTGCCCGGAAAGGTGGATCACGCCCGGATGGTTTTCGAAGAATTTACGCCGGTCGCCGCAGCCCCACGTGACGCTGTTCATCACCGTGCCCCTCGGCGGCACGTGGTCCACCACGAACACGGGTTTACCGCCCGCGGCGGCCTCGGCGTCCGCAACCGCTCGCTCGCGCGCGGCCGCCCCCCGCTTGCCGCCGTATTCGATGTCGCCCGTCCACTGCGGGAACACGAGGAACGTGTAGCCCTTGACCGTGATCTTGTCCGTCATCTTGTGCGGTATGCCGAGACGTTTCGCCACGTCCGCGTAACACGCTTTGCGCTGCTCGGCGGTGGATTCGCGCACGCGCGGGCCGTTCCACTCGTAAACGTCGTGCCAGGCCCACACGTAGATCTCCTGCGGCTTTTTCGCGCCCTCGAACGTCTCGTCCATAATCGCGCGGTAGGCTTCATAACCAGTCGGATAGTAGTGGTCCGCGATGTCGCCGTTGTTGATGACGACGTCCACCTCGAACTTGCGGAACAGCTCCAGCGCCATCTTCATGCGCAGGCAGCTTTCGCGCGTCTTGCCGATGTGCGTGTCCGACATCCAGCCCGCGCGGAAGAGCGGCTTCTCTTCCTTGGCCGTGCCGCCGCCCGCCGCAACGAACACCGCCGCGGCCACCGCCGTCCCAAAAACAATCAACTTTCTCTTCATCTTATCCATCCTTTCGACCTTGTCTATAACTTGGCCGTTTTGTCACACCAAAGCCGTGTTGAAAAGGTAGGGCGGTTTCCCCGAAACCGCCGCGGACGCCTCGG
>JAQWAM010000241.1 GCA_028707675.1 Kiritimatiellia bacterium
GACGCGCTTTACCGCGAACTGGATGCCATCGAGCTGGCCCATCCGGAGTGGATCACACCCGACTCCCCCACTCAACGCGTCGGCGGTGCCCCGCTCTCAGCCTTCCGGCAGGTGCGCCACGACCCGCCCATGATGAGCCTCGATAAAACCCACAAGCGCGAAGACCTCCTCGATTTCGACAGCTTCCTGCGACGCCAGTTGCCGGAAGAGGTCTGGGACTACGTGGTAGAGCCCAAAGTCGACGGCGTGGCGCTGTCGATCATCTATGATCACGGCAAACTCTCACGCGCTGCCACGCGCGGCAACGGCGAGGTCGGCGACGACATCACAGCCAACGTCAAACCCACCCGCTCGCTGCCGCTTTCAATTCAAGACGCGCCGCCGCTGCTGGAAGTACGCGGCGAAGTGTACATGACCCGCGCGGGTTTCGCGGAGCTCAACCGCCGCGAGGAGGAGGCCGGGCGCGAGCCGTTCATGAACCCGCGCAACGCCGCCGCCGGATCGCTCAAGCAGCTCGACCCGCGCGAGGTCGCGCGCCGGCCGCTGGACGCCGTCATCTATGCCGCCGGCGCGGTCAAAGGAGCTGACTTCGATTCCCACGGCGGTCTTCTGAAGCGTTTCGCCGAATGGGGTTTCCGCATCCCGCCTTGGCAACGGCTCTGTGTCGACATCCATGCCGTGCTCGCCGCCATTGACGAGCTGGCCGGCATGCGCCACGACTTTCCTTTCGAGATAGACGGAGCGGTCGTCAAGGTAAACCGCCGCGCTCTTTATGAACAGCTCGGCAGCACCGCCAAATCGCCGCGCTGGGCGCGCGCCTTCAAGTATGAGCCGGAACGCGCCGAGACCCGTATCAACACCATCACCGTGCAGGTAGGCCGCACCGGGGTGCTGACACCCGTGGCGGAACTGGAGCCGGTGTTGCTGGCTGGCTCGGAAATAGCCCGCGCCACCCTACACAACGCCGACGAGATCGCCCGCAAGGATGTACGCGTCGGCGACCGCGTCTGGCTGGTCAAGGCCGGCGATGTCATCCCCGCGATCGAGAGCGTCATAAAAGAGCGGCGCGACGGCTCGGAAGCCGTCTTCGCCATGCCTGCGGCCTGCCCGGTTTGCGGCCAGCCCGTGACCCGTCTCGACGGCGAGGTCGCCCATCGATGCTCAAACCCGGCCTGCCCGGCCCAGCGCGTCGGCCGCCTCGAACACTTCGCCTCGCGCGACGCGCTTGACATCCGCGCAATCGGCGGCAAAGTCGCCGAGGCGCTGGTCGCGCAAGAACTTGTCACAGACCCGCTCGACCTCTTCGGCCTGACCTTGGAGCGACTGGCGGAGTTCCGCATCGGCGACGAGAATGGCGGAACGCGCAAATTCGGCAAGAACGCCCAGACCGCGCTGCAGTCGCTGGAGTCAGCCCGAACCCTGCCGCTCGACCGCTGGCTCTTCGCCACCGGCATTCCCGGCATCGGCGTCACCGCGGCGGAACAGATCGCCGCCGCGCACAAAAACTTCTCCGGCCTCGCCGATTCGCCGGTCCTGCAAGCCGTGCTGAGGCTCGAAGAGCTTTACGCCACCGCCGCCGCCGTCAACCCGCGCTCGACCGCCAAACGCCCCAAAGACGAGGCCGACCGCGAAGAGCGCCAGCGCCTCTTCAACCGCGCCTGCGGCGAAATCGGCGTGATCGGCGAGGATCTGGCCGCCGCCGGACTCGCCACCCGCTCCGCCGGCACATCCCTGCCGCCGCAATACATCTGCGTTATCAAGCCCGAAGCCGCCCGCGCCGTGCTGGAATTCTTCAAGTCGGATTACGGACGCTCCTACCTGCAAAGGCTGCTGGATTTCGGCATCGACCCCGTTGCCAAGCCCGCGGCCGCGCCCGGCGCCGACGCACCTCTGGCAGGCAAGAGCTTTGTTCTGACCGGCGCGCTCTCCAAACCGCGCCCCGAATTCGCCGCCATGATCAAAGCCGCGGGCGGCATTGTCCAGGACGCGGTCTCGAAAAACACCCTCTATCTTGTGGCGGGCGACGCCGCGGGCGAATCCAAGCTCACCAAAGCCCGCAAACTGGGCACCGAGATCATCGGCGAATCCGTTCTGCTGGAAATGCTCGCGGCACAAAAGGCGCCGGAAGCCGTTCAACCGCCCCCCGCCAAAAAAGACACCGCTAAAAACGCCGCAACCGTGCCTGCCCCGCTACAGCAAGAGCTCTTCCCGCTCTGACATCCGGGCAAGGGTGGATTGCCGAGCCGCCCCGGACCGCTGAAGCTCAGGTCCATGCCAGTACGGCATCACCGGTCACTGACCAATTATCTTTTCCCCATTATTTGTTTTTGACATACAGACGCCACATCCTGTAATCTACGTGCCTGTTTCTTAAGAAACCGGAGCGTAGCGCAGCCTGGTAGCGCGTTTGGTTCGGGACCAAAAGGTCGAGGGTTCAACTCCCTCCGCTCCGACCATCTTTCGACTGTCTGCGGCGGGCAAAGAATGCCGCGCCTGCAGCATCAAAACTCATGGCTCCCCCCGTCATCATTTTCACATATAACTTGAACGTTGAGCGTTGAACCTAAAAAGAGCAGTTGATTTCGATACCGATGCTCCGCAAGTCTGGCGAACGGATTTGGAGTGCGGCGGCAAGCGGTATTCCGCGCGACGCCGCTTTGGCGCGGACAGGCCGCGGGACGTCCCGCCCTACTTGCCCCGCGCCCTTTGTCGTGGTTGGTGCGCTTCTGGACCTCCCCTTCTCACTGCTCTTTGACACCATCTTCCTGCCAGCCGATATCTCTCGACACCGAGAAATGAAGAAGACTGATGAGGCGGACAAGAGTTCGAAAGGGTCGCGAGAAGGCCGCAAGCAGCCGAGGGGAGCCTCAAGTGCGTCCTTCGAAGACAAGATTAAACAAGAATAGGATGAACTATGCATCGCTTTTTGGCACTCATTTTCACGGGTCGCGACTACGTAGTCGGGCTTGTCCTCTTCTGTCTGCCATTCGTTCTATTCACAAGCCTTGTTATTTGCGCCCTCATCCTCAAGAAGAAGGGCAGAAAGATCGCCGCACTCATTAGTGCGACCATCGGATTGCTGATGTTGTTCTTCGGCATTGGAATGATTGCGGCGACCATGCATCTCATCTAAAGAACAAGACAAAACATAGCGGCGATCCAGAGCCTGCAGATCACGTCGGCTCCGCCGCCGAATCTGAGGCTTCACGTTCTGACGCAAAAGATGAGCTTTAGAGGTTGACGCCCAGCTTCGTGTACGTATAATATACGTGCAGTTTGTCAAGAAAGGCGGTGTGTGATGCAAAAGAAATTGACGCTTACGATAGATGAAGATGTTTACGCTGGCCTGCGCCAGGTCATTGGTCCACGAAAGATAAGTCACTTCGTGGAAGAACTTGTGCGCCCGCACGTCCTCAAAACAGATCTCTATGAAGGCTACCGAGCCATGTCGGCGGACCGTGTTCGGGAATCCGATGCGCTTGATTGGGCTGAGTCGACATGCAAGGATGTGAGCGATGAAGAGATCTGAAGTCTGGTGGGTCAATTTTGATCCTTCGGTCGGAGGGGAGATACGGAAACAGCGTCCCGCCGTGGTCGTCAGCAACGATGCGGCAAACCGTTTTCTAAACCGTGTGCAAGTCGTGCCGCTGACAGGGTCCACCGGCACGCTCTATCCTAGTGAAGCTTATGTGACATTTGCTGGCAGACAGTCCAAAGCCATGGCGGACCAGTTGACCACTGTCAGCAAGAAAAGGCTGATTAACAAGGCAGGATCACTCTCTTTCCAAGACATGGAGGCCGTTGCCCGTGCAATCACGACGCAACTGGACATATGACGGACAGAAGCGAAGTGACGGCGCGTCCTGCTGCCGTTCCGGCATGAGCGCGATGCGCTCGGCGGTCTCTTTCGCCTGTATAGGCGTATCAATACGCCCATTAGACAAAAATAGACAGCAGAGTCAACAGGGAATATTCAAAAAAGCAGACAATCTTTTTCGGGCATCTCGTTAAAATCTGTGGGTAATAATTGCCTAATAAAGGCGCATCCGGTTATCCTTCTTTAATGAACAAACAAAGGAGGACGAACAAAACCGGATGCGCATAGAAACCATACTAAACCATCT
>JAQWAM010000242.1 GCA_028707675.1 Kiritimatiellia bacterium
AAATATATCGGATTGTGATAGCGTGCCGGTTCTGGTTTAATAAAAGCGGTGTCTTAAACGGATCGGCGCCTTGCGGTTAAGCATGAGCAAAAAAACCGTGCTCGACATCGGGCGCCTGTGGTTCAGAAAACGGGCGCGGGCGGCAAGCCCGCGTCAGTCTAATCATGAACATGTGGAGGCATGTTAACGAATGAAGAACGTCATGACTGCTTTTTGCGCGGCTGCGGCCTTGACCGCCGCCGCCGCGGATCCCGAGGGGTTCGTCTCTCTTTTCAACGGCAAGGACCTGGAAGGCTGGACCGGAGCCGTCAACGGCTACGCGGTAGAGAACGGTGTGCTTTACAGCAAGCCCGATAGTGGCGGCAACCTGTGGTATTCCAAGGAGTTCGACAATTTCATACTGCGTTTCGAATTCCAGCTTTACACAAACTCGAACAGCGGTCTCGGCGTGCGATGCCCCATGCAGGGCGGCGGCGCCCATAACGGCATGGAACTGCAGATCTTGGACGACAACGGGCCGCAGCACCTGAATAAGATTAAAGACTGGCAGCATCACGGCTCCGTATACGGCGTGGTCGCCGCAAAGCCGGGCTTTCTCAAGAAATACGGTCAGTGGAACTTCCAGGAAGTGCGCGCCATAGGTTCGCGCATCACGGTGATCCTCAACGGCGAGGTCATCGTGGACGCCGACCTTGAAGACTACCGCGACAAGGAAACCCTCGACAAGCGTCCTCACAAGGGGCTGCACAACGCCAAAGGGCACATCGGATGGCTCGGTCACAAAACCCGCGTTGACTGGCGCAACATCCGCATCAAAGAGGTGCCTGCCGATTACAAGGCGCTCAAACCCGGCGACAACACCCCGCCGGCCGGGTTCACCGCGCTTTTCAACGGCAAGGATTTGACAAACTGGAAAGGGGTCACGCGCAAGGATAAATTTGACAACCCGATCGTGCGCCGGAAGGCCGCGCCTGAAAAGCGCGCGGAGATACAGGCCGTCGCCGATGAAGAGATGCGCGCGAGTTGGCATGTGCGTGACGGCGGAGTGCTTTATTTCGGCGGCAAGGGCTACAGCCTCGCCACGGCCAAAGACTACGCCGACTTCGAGATGTGGGTCGACTGGCGGCTGCTGACCGTGCGCGGCGACAGCGGGCTCTACCTGCGCGGCTCGCCTCAGGTCCAGATCTGGGATGCCCACAACCAGTGGAACATCGGTTCGGGCGGTCTTTACAACAACAAGAAAAACCCGAGCAAGGCACTCGCGATCGCCGACCGGCTGATCGGCGATTGGAACACCTTCCACATCAAGATGGTCGGCGAGAAGGTCACCGTCAAACTCAACGGCGTGCTGGTCGTGGACGACACCGTGCTGGAAAACTACTGGGACCGCTCGATCCCGATCTTCCCGAAAGAGCAGATCGAGCTGCAGTGCCACGGCGACCCCATCGAGTTCAAAAACATCTATATCCGCGAGCTCTGACCGCGCCGCCTGCCCGCCGCGCACGGCAGTTGCTGATTCCCGGGGCGCGGCACTCAGCGCACCATGCCGGAAAGCCAGCCGACCATCAGGTCCGGGAAGAAAGTGAGCAGCAGATATACCGCGAGATAGGCGGGCAGGAAGCGCATGGCGCCGCGGAAGACCTGCATGGAGGTGGCGTCCGGGCTCATGCCCGCCACCACAAAGCACGATACGCCGATCGGCGGCGATATCGCGCCCAGGGTGGTGACAAGGCAGACCACCTGGCCGAACCAGACCAGATCGTAGCCCATGTGCGTGACCAAAGGCTCGAAAAGCGGCAGTGATATCAGCAGGAAAGCCAAGGCGTCCATCAGGCAGCCGCCGGCCAGGTAGCAGAACATCATGAAGATCATGATCAGCCAGGGCGCCATCTCCAATTCGGTGACCCAGCCGGTCAGCATGAACGGCAGGCGCGTTAGCACCAGGAAACGTCCGAAGACTGTGGCGCCCGCGAGGATCAGGAAGACCATGGCGGTGATGCGCAGGGTTGCGGTGACGGCCTTGACGAATCCGGACCATTTGAGGCGGCCGCGCGCCACGCAGCCGGCGATGCCCAGAAACGCGCCCAGTCCGGCCGCCTCGGTCGGCGTGACCAGCCCCGAAAACATCGCGGTCATGATGATGGCAAAAAGCACGGCCACTTCGATGACCTGCGGCAGAGTGGCCAGACGGCGCCTGAGCGAGCAGCGCGGGCCGGGCTGCGACCAGTCCGGGTGGCGCCATACGATCACCTTAACGGTCAGCACGAACGCCGCTGTCAGCGCCAGTCCCGGCAGGATGCTGCCGGCGAACAGCTTGCCGATGCTCTGCCCGGTGTAGAGCCCGTAAACCACCAGCACGATGCTGGGAGGGATCACGGCGCCCAGGGTTGAGCCGACAGCGATGCTGCCGCACTTAAGTTCGGGATGGTAGCCGTTGCGCTCCATCGGCCTGAGCGCCACGGAACTCATGGTGGCCGCCGTAGCGGTGTTTGACCCGCAGATCGAGGAGAAACCGGCCGCCGCAAGGATGGTGGTCACGGCCAGACCGCCGCGCTTGTGGCCGACCCAAGCCTGCGCGGATCTGAAAAGACGGTCACTATATCCCGCGTGGAATATAACTTCGCCGAGCAGCACGAAGAGCGGGATCACGGTGAAGCCGTAGTTGGAGAAGACGCTCCAGACCTCGGCACCGGTGGTGCCGCCCAGAAACGCGGCGAGGCTTTGCGGAGGGTTGAGGGAGGTCAGGCCCACAAACCCAACCAGCAGCATGGCGAAGCCCGGCGACATTCCCAAGAAAAGGATCAGAGCCAACATCACGCCGATGCCGATAAGGCCTATGGTGGCCGGTGTCATGTCGCGCCCTCCTGATTCCGCTCGATTTCGCCGCGGATGCTGTTCACCATGCGCGCCCTCTGCTGCGCGTAGGCCTGTTTGTCGACGTGGCCGAACACCAGCAGCACGCCGTCCGTGAGAAAAGAGGCCGCCAGCAGGGCCAGGCCGAAGGCCGTGCCGAACATCAGCCATGGATACGGGAGCTTTAGGGTCTCCGACACCTCGCCGGCCCGCAGCAGCGTGGCGGCGCGGTTGGCGATCTGGCAGCCTAACGCGATCATCAGCAAGGCGCCGGCGAAGACGTTGAAGGCGCCGATCCAGCGTTTGGCCGATTCCGGATACTTGCGGGTGAAAAGATCAAGCTCAACATGGCCGCGTTTGCGTTGCGTGTCGGCCAAGGCCAGAGCGGCCAGCAGCGCGCCGAACAGTCCTGGCAACTCGTAGCTGGCGCTGACCGGATGACCGGCCAGGCGGCAGACAACATTGAGCCCGGAAAGCGCCACCAGCGCCACCAGCAGTGTGCCGGATACGGTCATTCCTGCGGAGCAGAGGATTTTTTCGGTTTTGATGAGTCTGTAGAGCATGGTTTTCCTGGGCAGGATCAGCCCGCAACCCGGAATGTCTCACACAAAGGCACAAAGGACACTAAGTTTATTTATCGGCATTGCAGGAGCATAGCCACAAACAACTTCACGCGCTTCGTGCCTTCGGTGTGAAGCGACTTGGTTTTTAAGCCGCCAAAAGAGCAAATCCGGACGGGGGTCATTTTGTCAAGCGTTCGCGGATAAATTCGATCACCGCTTGTCCGTCAAGGCCTTTTTCCTTAACTCGCGCGATATAATCCGCGATCAGCGGCTGGGCGGTGGCGCGCAAGGTTGACCGATCCGCATCGGAAGGCTCGTTGACAGTGAGTTTATGCTGTTCCTTAGACCACGCCAGCGCTTCCAGCACGTGTTTGTCAACGTAATCCCCTGTCCATTCCGCCTGTTCGAGATAGAGGCCGTCAAGCACGGCTTTCACGTCGGCCGGCAAGGTTTCGTACTTTTCCCTGTTCATGACCACCGCGAAGCTGATCACGCTCAGGTCGGCTTTGTAAACGTAGGGACAGTATGCCGCGTAGTTCATGTCCTTGAGCACTTCGGCGGAAGAGACGTTGCCTTTGACCACGCCCTTCTGCAGCGCGTCCGGAACGTCCGACTGCGGCATGGCCACAGGCGACGCGCCCAGGCGTTTGAGCACTTCCGCGCCGGTGCCCGAAGAGCGCAGCGGCATGTTTTTG
>JAQWAM010000243.1 GCA_028707675.1 Kiritimatiellia bacterium
AGCTGTAGCCGGCCCGGAACTCCTGCCACACATGCGGGCTGGACGCCGGGATCTGCCGCCTTATCTCAGCGTAATCGCGCTCGTCCAGCAGCGCGTCCACTCGCGTCGTGCGGAACTGGTGCGGCACGCCGCTCGCGGCCACCAGCGCCACGCTCTCCCGCAGCGCGGCGGTGTCGCACCAGTCCAGCCCGCTCAAGGCGCCGTACTTATGCCACGGCGCCTTTACGTCCATGGCGATGTAATCCAGCAAGCCTTCCGACAGCAGAAACCTTAGCGCCTCCGGACGCGAACCGTTGGTGTCGAGCTTGACCGCCAGCCCCATTTCTTTGACGCGCCGCGCGAAGCGCGGCAGGCCGGCTTGCAGGGTCGGCTCGCCGCCGGATACAGCCACGCCTTCCAGCATCTTGCGGCGCCGGCCGACAGCCTGCAGAACATCGTCCTCTGGAATCCGCCCGGACGGATCGCCGACAGCCGGCAGCAAATGCCCGTTGTGGCACCAGGGGCAACGGAAATTGCACCCCTGCGTGAACACCGCAGCCGCCACTCGCCCGGGATAATCGCACAGGCTCAGCGGCACGAAGCCGGAAATGTTCATCTGACAGCCGTCTCCGCCACCCGGTAGGTCTTGCGCCGGCTGAACTCGTGCTGCTTGCCCTCATTCCACTGCTGGATGGGCCGGATGTACCCCACCACGCGCGAATAGACCTCAGTCTGCTTGCCGCAATGCGGGCAGACATGCACCTCGCCGTTCAGATATCCGTGCTCCTCGCAGATACTGAAGGTCGGCGTCAGCGTGAAATACGGCAGCCGGTAGTTCCGGCACACCATGCGAACGAACGCCTTCACCGCCTGCGAGTCGCTGACCGCCTCGCCCACGAAAGTGTGAACCACGGTGCCGCCTGTGTACTTGGTCTGGATATCGTCCTGCAGATCCAGTACGCGCAGGATATCGTCGCTGTAGTTCACGGGAAGCTGGGTCGAGTTGGAATAGAAGGGCTCGCCACCCTCGCCAGCCGTCAATATCTCAGGATAGAGCTTCTTGTCCAGGCGCGCCAGACGGTAGGTCGTGCCCCCGGCCGGCGTGGCTTCGAGGTTGTACAGGTTGCCGGTCTGCAACTGATACGCCTGCAGGCGGTCGCGCATGAAATCCATCACGCGCAGGGCGAAAGCGCGCCCCGCATCCGTTCCGATATCCTGCCCGAAGAGATTAACGCACGCCTCGTTCAGCCCGACCAGCCCGATCGTCGAAAAATGGTTGCTCCAATATTTGTTGTCCCGCTCGCAAACGTTGCGCAGATAGAACTTTGTGTATGGGTAAAGGTTCTGATCCGTGAACTGTTCCAGCATCTTGCGCTTGATCTCAAGACTGTTGCGCGCGAGGGTCATCAGCCCGTCCAGCCGATCCATGAACTCCGCCTCGTCCTGCGCGAGATAGCCCAGTCGAGGCATGTTGATCGTCACTACCCCGATAGAGCCGGTCTGCGGGTTGGCGCCGAACAGACCGCCACCGCGTTTGTTCAGCTCGCGCTTGTCGAGCCGCAGGCGGCAGCACATCGAGCGCGCGTCGTCCGGGCTCATGTCGGAGTTGACGAAATTTGCGAAATAAGGGATGCCGTACTTGGCGGTCACCTCCCACAGTTTTTCCATCCCAGGGCGATCCCAGTCGAACTCCTTGGAAATGTTGTAGGTCGGTATCGGGAAGGTGAAGACCCGGCCCTTGGCGTCACCCTCGGTCATGACTTCCAGAAAGGCGCTGTTGAACATGTCCATCTCGGCCTGAAACTCCGCGTAGCTCTCTTTTTGGAGCTTGCCGCCGATCACCACATTCTCCTTCGCCAGCGAGCCCGGCGCCTCCAGATCCATGGTCACGTTGGTGAAGGGCGTCTGGAACCCCACCCGCGTCGGCACGTTCACATTGAAAATGAACTCCTGCAGAGCCTGCTTGACTTCTTTGGGCCCCAGACGGTCGTACCGGATAAAGGGCGCCAGCAGGGTGTCGAAATTCGAAAATGCCTGCGCTCCGGCCGCCTCGCCTTGCAGCGTGTAAAAGAAGTTCACGATCTGACCCAGCGCGGTGCGGAAATGCTTGGCCGGCAGGCTCTCCGCCTTGCCGGTCACCCCCTTGAACCCGCTGCGCAAAAGATCCTGCAGATCCCAACCCACGCAGTAAACGCTGATAAGCCCGAGGTCATGCAGATGCAGCGCTCCGTTGTCGTGCGCCTCGCGGATCTCCGACGGATAGATCTTGTTCAGCCAGTAGACCTTGCTGACCTCGCTGGAAATGTAGTTGTTCAGCCCCTGCAGCGAATAGGCCATGTTAGAGTTTTCGCGCACCCTCCAGTCGGCCTTGCCCAGATAGCTGTCAATCAGGTCCATGTCGGCATTCCTGACCATCTCGCGCATGCGGGCGTGCTGCTCGCGGTAGATGATATAGGCTTTGGCTGTGCGCCGGTAAGGGGAGTTCAGCAGCACCTCCTCCACGATGTCCTGCACCTGCTCTACCGTCACCGCCAGCGTGTCACGCAGCGAGTGGATCAGGGTCACCACCTTTAGTGTCAGCCGCCCCGCCTCCTCCGCCCCGAACTCGCCCGCCGCCTGCCCCGCTTTGAGAATGGCGGCCTTTATCTTTTTCGCATCGAAAATTTCTTCCCTGCCATCGCGTTTGTGCATACGCAGCACCAGATCCGGCTGAACAAGCTGACTCATGACACCCCTCTCAAAATCATTACAGGCTACTGCCGAACGCTTACTGAAGACCTCTCCGCGCCATGCGAAAAGCCAAATTGAAATAACGAGATTTTACTATATATAGATCGCAAGCCGTTTGCAACCACAAAATATTGCGTTTTTATCCTGATCAGCGCAAGCCCATTAGCCCGTGGCCGCACAGCCAGTCCCGCACCGTCTCCCGCGGCAAGCCCATGATGTTCGTGTAAGAACCGCTATAGCTTTCGATCAGCAGATCGCCATTCTCATCAATGTCGTACGCGCCCGCACGATCAAGCGGCCGCGTCTTGGCCAAATAGGCCTCGATCGTTACCGGCGATAATACCTTGAACTTGACCGACGAGGCTTCCACGCGTATGTCCGGTTCCCGACCCGGCAAGCCTAACGCCAATCCGGTGTACACAGTCTGAACCCGGCCGGAAAACTCCCGCAGGAAAACGGCAGCCTCTGCCAAATCCCGCGGCTTGCCGATCAACCGCCCCGCAAACCACACCAGCGTGTCGGCCGTAATCAGGGCGCAGTCAGGATTTCGCAGGCGGCACGCCAGGTATTTGGCCAGCGCGTTGTCAGCCACCGTGCGCACCGGATCGGACGCGTCGTGAATCTCCGCCGCGTCCGCCATAGCCACGCGGAACACGCACCCCAGCCCGCTCAATATCTTTGCCCGCCGCGGCGAGGCCGACCCTAAAATCAATACTTTCTCTTTCATCATCGCCCGCAACATATCAAGCGCGTCCCCCGCATTGCAAGCCCATCCGCACGTTTTTTATCGTGGTTGTTGATTAAACCCTTAAACCCGGCATCCCTGTGGGATGCTGGTGAAGACGCATTGACCTTGCCATTTCTTTCGATTCACCTATATTTTTGACCGCAACTATTGCGCGCTTTCAAGCGGACGCCAAATCTGTTATCAATATTACATTCCCAAACCCCTTCCGGAAGCGGCGGCAGCGTGAACACAAAGACGATTGAAAAACACGGATTCCAACTGATCGAACAGCTCAACGAGACCAGTCGCACCATCGTTTGGAAAGCCGTTCAAACAACACTGTCACGCACTGTCACGCTTAGCATCCTTAAACCGGAGGCCGCCGCCGACCCTTTGACGAGGGACCATTTCCTGAAGATCGCCCGCCGCATCGCCCGCATCAAAAACGACGGCCTAATCTCGGTCTTCGACATCGTTAGCGAAGCGGACTTGCCTTACGTGATCATGGAACACGTCGACGGGCCCTCCGTCGAGGAACTCGTCGATCGCAACGGGCCTCTGCCGGTCAAGCAGATCCTGAATATCGCACTTTCGGTCGCGCGGGCCATTGACCGGATGTGGTCTTCAGAAGGGATTGTCCACCGCAACCTGAAGAGCGCCATCAT
>JAQWAM010000244.1 GCA_028707675.1 Kiritimatiellia bacterium
TTTCCCTGCCGACCACAAGTGGAACCGAATCAAGGAGTGGCGCTGCGGCGACATCAACACCACGATCATAAAAACCATAAAGGGACGCTCGATCATGGTGCAGTGGGACGAGACCTCGCCGCGCCCTTACACCCGCCACAACCTGATTCAGGGCACGCGCGGCACGTTCGGGGGATTCCCGAACCGCATCGCGTTGGACTACAAAAAAGAGGATCTGCCGCCCGCAATCCAAAAAATTCTGGGAGACAAAAAGTCCACTAATTACCACGCTTGGGATCAGGACATGGCGCCATGGTACGAGGCTTATGACCATCCGCTCTGGAAGCGGATGGGCACCGAGGCTAAACGGGTCGGCGGCCACGGGGGCATGGACTTCATAATGAACTGGCGCGTGATCTACTGCCTGCGCAACGGCGAACCGTTGGACCAGACCGTGTACGACGCGGCCGCTTGGAGCGCGGTCGGTACGCTGAGCGAAGATTCCGTGGCGCACCGCAGCCGTTCGGTGGACGTGCCGGATTTTACCCGCGGCGTATGGGAAAAGACCCCGCCGCTGGGCATTGTGTCCTGAGCCGTCAAGATCGCGCCGCTTGACAAAGCTGGCGGTGGCGCCCTCAGCTCGTCTGAAGCTGGATCAGTTCCGCGGCCTGATACGCATAAAGGCGCTGCGTGACACTTGGCAGGACAGGCGCGCGTCAGGACATGCGATACCGGCCGTCGCCCGCAAGGGGCAGTCCGGTTGAGTCTGCGCTGACGTTTGAAGTTCGCGGCTACCAGTGCATACGCATCGGAACGCCGAAGCTGTCGAGAGCGTCTTTGAGCCGCTTGATGCTGTATTCGCCAGTGTGCAACAGGCCGGCGACTATGGCTGCGTCAGCGCGCGCGACATTAAACGCGTCGCGCAGATGCTCCGGGCAACCGGCGCCGCCGGACGCGACCACTGGCACGCGGACAGCCTCTGCGATCATGCGCGTGACCTTAAGCTCGAAGCCGTCGCGGGTGCCGTCGGCATCGACGGAATTCACCACGATCTCACCGATTCCCAATTGCTCAGCGCGTTTGGCCCACTCGACAGCGTCCATGCCTTTATGCTCGCGGAAACCGCGCGTTGTAACCTCGTAGCCGCTTGGGCAGGTCCGTGTGTCGCTAGTGGCGACCGGATCCATGCCCAGGACGATACACTGCGCTCCGAAAGCGCGTGAACCTTGTGCGATAATATCGGGGTTCTGTACCGCCAGTGAATTGACCGATATCTTCTCCGCGCCAGCCAAGAGCACGCGCGACATGTCTTCCAGCGTCGCGATGCCGCCGCCGACCGCGAAAGGGATACGGATGGATTTGGCTATATCTTGGACCATGCCGATGTCAATCGGGCGGCCTTCCGCTGAAGCGGTTATATCGTACATCACCAACTCATCGCAACCGCCTTCCGAATAGCCGATGGCCATTTTAACCGGGGCACCAAGGTCAACATTGTTTTTGAATTTAACGCCTTTAGTGACACGGCGGTTGATGATATCAAGGCAGGGTATGATGCGTTTGGTCAGCATAAAACGGTTCACGCTCTCGGGTTATGTTTTAAGTTTTGCTTATGGATTCCAGCGGGTGAAGTTCTCCAGCAGCCGCAGCCCGATGCGGCCTGACTTCTCGGGGTGGAATTGTGTCGCGGCCACATTGCCGCATCCCAGCATGGAGGCGAACGAGATGTCTGCGTAGTCGGTGGTGCAAAGGACAGAGCCGAAGTTGTCAGGTGCGGGGTAGTAACTGTGTACGAAATAGAATTCGCTGCCGTCTTCGATGTTGTCCAGCAGCGGATGCTTTTTTTCAATCCTGATCCGGTTCCAGCCGATCTGCGGCACCTTCTGCCAAGGGTCGGAGGGCTTGAATTTTTGTGTGTTTCCGCGGATTATGCCTAACGTTTCGACGCCGTTGTCTTCATCCGAATGGTTCAGCAGGATCTGGGTGCCCAGACAGATGCCCAAAAAGGGTGTGCCGTTGGCCGCGACTGCCCTGATTGCGGGCAGCAGCCCGAGGTCAGTCAGATGCCGCATGGCTGATCCAGCCGCGCCGACTCCCGGGAAGACCACCCGATCGGCGGATGTGATGGCGGAAATGTCGGAAGTCACCACAGCCTCGCGGCCTATGGCGCTGAAAGCGAGCTGGACACTGGTCAGGTTCCCGGCTTTATAGTCGACAATTGCAATCATAGAGGGTTCTGGTGCAGGGTTCAGGGGCAGGTTTTCAGGGTTCAGGGGTCGTGCAGACACCGTATTTTCGCGGAGGAGCGCATTAAAGTCAACAGCGGACTTGTTGCCTGCGGGCCGAGAGGTTACAATAACCGATCAATGTTGCTGTCGTTCGCGGAGTTATGTAATGGTTGATAAAGCGCAAGGGCTGGAATATCCGGCCACTTTCCATTTCCGTATCATAACCGAGCCGCCGGGTTTCGTTGAAGCGGAGGTGATCGCTTTACTGGCGGCGTTTAAGGTGGTTGTGCCGTTGAAACCTTCGCGCGGCTCGTCCGGAGGGCGCTACCGCGCTTACAGTGTTTCGGTGGAGATGCGGAGCCGGGAAGAGATGCATGGTTTTGACGCTTCGCTGAAGAAGGTGCGCGGCGTGCGCATGGTGTTGTAGTGCCTTGCAAACCAACAAGGCCAATAAAAAAACAAGTTGTTTCTCACACGAAGCCACGAAGGACGCAAAGGTGGAAGAGATGGGGTTAAAGAAGACTTTGTGCCCGTTGTGCCGTTGTGTGGGAAAGTATTGGGTTGCCTGCCTGTGCCGGGCACGGCAGATAGGTGGGCTATGCCCGCATTGGTGTTTTTATGGCTGAAGTCACTTTAAAAGATGTCTGCAAAAGGTATGATGGCGGCGCGCTGGCGGTTGACCGTTTCTCGCTGACTGTGCGTGACGGCGAGTTCCTTGTGCTGGTGGGCCCGTCCGGCTGTGGCAAGTCCACGACACTGCGCATGATCGCCGGGCTTGAGGAGATCACCTCCGGCGAGATACTGATTGACGGTCGTCTGGTAAACGTTGTGCCGCCCAAAGACCGAGACATAGCGATGGTGTTCCAGAACTACGCCCTTTATCCGCACATGACGGTTTTTGACAACATGGCCTTTGGGCTGAAGCTGCGCGGTTTGCCGAAACGTGAGATAGCCGAGCGGGTGCGGGAGGCGGCCGAAATACTGGGGCTCGGCGAGCTGATGAAACGCCTGCCGAAACAGTTGTCCGGCGGGCAGCGTCAGCGCGTGGCGGTCGGCAGGGCGATCGTGCGCAAGCCCAAGGTTTTCCTTTTCGACGAGCCGCTTTCGAACCTTGACGCGAAGATGCGTGTGGAGATGCGCACCGAGCTCAATCGGCTGCACCGCAGGCTGGGCGCGACCATGATCTATGTGACGCATGATCAGGTCGAGGCCATGACCATGGGCGACCGGATCGTGGTAATGAACCGCGGCGTCATCCAGCAGGCCGCGCCGCCTCTGGATGTTTACCGGCAACCGGCGAACCTGTTCGTTGCCGGGTTCATCGGCACGCCGGCCATGAACCTTCTGGAAGGGCGCGTGGAGAATAGCGACGCGGGCGTGCCGGTTTTCCGCCACGCCGGGGGGGCGATGCCGCTGGCGGATTTTGGAGGCAGCGCGCGTTTTGAGAGTCTTTGCGGCCGGCCGGCGATTTTGGGGTTCAGGCCGGAGGCGCTGGGGATGTCGCCGGAGGCGGCGGGCATTGCGGCTTCCGTGAGCGGGACGGTCGATGTTGTGGAGCCGATGGGGGCTGAGACTTATGTGCAGATGGTAATTGGAGGCGGTGCGCGGGTGGTGGCGCGGGTCGCGTCTGACCGGGTTTTCGAGGCCGGGGCGGTGGCGGTCTTGCAGGTGGACCTTTCGGGCGCATGCATGTTCGACGCTGAATCAGGGAGCGCCTTGGTGGCGGGCCGGCAAACTGCTGTCACAACAACAAGCCGGCCGCCCGGGGTTGCGCTCCGGGCGAAAATGAGAGGGTAACGGTATTTGAACGATTACGATTACGAGCAAGATTACGATTACGAAAAGTCTCCATTTTTCCTAATCTTAATCCTAATCCTAATCTTAATCAGCT
>JAQWAM010000245.1 GCA_028707675.1 Kiritimatiellia bacterium
ACATGCGCAACCCGCGTAATCAGGCATGTGATGGCGCAAAATAGAGAGGGATCGCACTACTGCGGCATAAACCTTGATCTGGTTCAGGCGGTTTGATAAATTCCACCGCAAAACACGCGCTTTTTTTAGGTTTGCGCTGTATCATGCGGAGCGGAAAGGAAACCGTCTTTATGGATTTTTCGGAACGGGTCTTTTGCGGCCGGTTGAATGCTGAAGCGGCAGGTAAATCGGTTTTGCTGGCGGGATGGGTCGATGCCTTGCGAGATCACGGCGGCCTGCTTTTCGCGCATCTGCGCGACCGCAGCGGCATCGTGCAGGTCGTTTTCAATCCTGAGACCGCGGATGCCGAAGTTTGCCGTTTGGCTAACTCGCTGCGCGCTGAGTATTGCGTGTCGGTGCGCGGCAAGGTGTGCCGTCGTTTGGAAGGCACGGAGAATCCGCACATCGAGACCGGCCAGATCGAGGTCATGGTCACCGAGTTGACGGTGCTGGCGGAATCCGAAGCGCTGCCGTTCGCGATCTCGGAGAAGGCCATGCTGGCGGGCGCGGAGGCTGCGGCTGCCGACAATGTTAGCGAAGACCTGCGTTTGCAGTACCGCTATCTGGACATCCGGCGGCCTTCGATGCGCGACAACCTGATCGCCCGGCACCGCATCTTCCATTGCGTTCGGCAGTTTCTGGACGAGCGCGGTTTTTTGGAGATCGAGACTCCTGCGCTGACCGCGAGCACTCCAGAGGGAGCGCGCGATTATCTGGTTCCCAGCCGCGTCCATCCAGGCAATTTCTACGCTCTGCCGCAGTCGCCGCAGCTTTTCAAGCAATTGCTGATGATTGGCGGCATGGAACGTTATTTCCAATTGGCGCGATGCTTCCGCGACGAGGATTTACGCCCGAACCGTCAGCCGGAGTTCACGCAGCTTGACCTGGAGGCATCGTTCATTGACGAGGGGTTCATTTACGGTCTGATCGAAGAGCTGGTGGCGCGGATCTTCGCGGTCGGCGGCATCGAGTTGCCTCGCCCGTTCCCGCGCATGACGTATAACGAGGCGATGGATGCGACAGGGTCGGACAAACCTGACCTGCGCTTCGGAATGAGATTTGTCGATGTGACCGATGTTTTCAAAACGACAAAGTATTCGATCTTCCGGCAGATCCTGCAACGCGGCGGCTGCATTAAAGGCATTAATGTCAAAGGCCAGTCGGAGCGGCTCAGCAAGAATGTATTGCAGAACGAGTACGCCAAAGAGATCGTTCCGTCGTTTGGCGCCAAGGGCATGACCTGGATGCGCGCCGCCGGCGGGGGGCTCGAATCCAATATCGTGCAGTTTTTCAGCGAGGCCGAACAGGCCGGGCTGCGGGAGCGTTTCGGCGTCGCGGACGGTGACGTGCTGCTGCTGATAGCCGACCCGTCTTACGAGGTTGTGACTTCGGCGCTGGGACAGTTGCGCTTGCATGTGGCTGAACGTCTGGGGTTGATTCCCGAGAACAGTTTTGCCCCGGTGTGGGTCACGGAGTTCCCTCTCTTCGAGGCTACGGCCGAGGGCGGCGTCACGTCCAAGCACCATCCTTTCACCGCGCCGGACAGGAGTGACTTCGATCCTGAAAACATCGAAGATCTGCTGTCATTGCGTTCGCGGGCCTACGATCTGGTGATGAACGGCGAAGAACTGGGCGGCGGCAGCATCCGCATCAGCGATCGTACCCTGCAGCGCAAGATATTCAAGGCGCTCGGCTTGAGCGAGCGGGACACCCAGGAGCGTTTCGGGTTTTTCCTGCGGGCGTTCGACTTCGGGGCGCCGCCGCACGGAGGGCTGGCGCTGGGTATGGACCGCACTGTCTCGATGATTTTGCGGACGCCCTCGATCCGCGAGGTGATAGCGTTTCCGAAGAACCGCAGCGCGGGCTGTCCCTTGACCGGCGCGCCTTCGCAGGTCAAGCGGGAGCAGTTGGCCGAGCTGGGGCTGCTGAATCTGGGCGGGGCCGAAAGCCTTGCGGGAGACGGCCGGCAGGAAAACATAGTCGACCGCGTCTCGTGGGTGTCGCGCATCGGCTTCAAGGATGATGAGCGGCAGGGTCTGGCGCAGGTTTTGCGGCAGGCTGAGGGGCTGGCGGCGGATGTCGAGCGGGTTGCGGGTGACGAAGCCCCGGTGCGGACGGTGGCGCCGGTGGTTAACCGCACACGCCCGGGCGAAGTCGCGAAACGCTGCCCGCTGGCGGAAGACGGCGAGCTGTTGAAGAGCGCGCCTTCGGTCAAAGGCAATCTGTTCAAGGTCGCGAGTGTGTTGTAAATGTAGGCGCGGGACGCAGGCGCTCCGCGCCCGCGCTTCTGACTGTTGCGCAAAGGAATTGGGCATGGATGCAGTTTTCAGTTTCATCATCCCGTGTGCCGATCACGGCGGCGGTGACGGATTATTGGACGGAGTACGGGTGGCGCCGCAGCCGAATGTCGCGGTGGCGGGTTGGCCTTCGGAGGCCGGGTCGAGCGCGCTGGCCGGGTTCAAGGCTTTGGAAGACGCCGTATTGGTAAAGCGTTTGCGCGCGGCCGGCGCTTGTCTGTGCGGAACAACCCGCATGAGCGAGTTCGGCTTCGGCCTGGACGGCAGCACGGCGGGGCAGGCTGTGGAGGCGGGATCGGCAGATGCCGAGATTGTGTTGGACATGACGGGCGAGAGCCGTTTGTGCGCGGGCAATGTCTGCGCGTTCAAGCCCAGCTACGGTCTCGTGCCGCGTGTCGGTGTGACAGGGCTGATTCCGTCCATGGAGACGCCGGGGGTGTTGGCCCGCGATCCGGGGCTGATACGCAGGCTGATGCAGGCGCTGGCCGGTCCTGACGAAACGGATTTTTCTGTTCCAGACGAGACGCCGCCGCCGTTCGCCGCGCAGGGTGTCGATCCCGCGAAAACCAAGGTCGGGTTAATCAAAGAAGCGCGCGAATGGTTAAGCGACGCACAGGCGGGAGGGTTTGATGCCAGCGTGGCGGAGCTGGAGCAGGCTGGTTTTTGTGTTGAAGAGATTTCATTTCCTGACTACCGCATGTACGTTCTGGCGCATCGTATCATAGGCGCGGTCGAGGCCTCGTCCTGCGCGGGGCGGTACGACTCCGTGCGATACGGACGGCGTGAGCCAGGTGCCAAGGATTGGAACGAGATGTATCTGAGCGCGCGCGGCGCGGCTTTCGGGCCATTAATCAAAAGCCTGCTCTTTGAAGGGGCTTATTTTCAGTTCGAGCGCTACAGCGCCTATGAAGCGGCCTGCCGCCTGCGTTCGCGGCTGGTGACAGAGATGGACCGGCTGACTGGGCAAGTTGACTTTTGGGCAATGCCTTTGCCGGGTAAAGCCGCTGACGCCGGGACGTTGCCCTTGGATGAGACTTACGCGAAGTCAAGCTCAACGCTGTTTGCCAATGTCACCGGGCAGCCGGTGTTGTGCCTGCCGCCAGCCACTGGCACAAGGCAAGCGCCCGTTCAGCTTGTTGCCCGGCGCGGGGGGGGCGGGCGGCTGATCGATTGGGGTGAGTTTGTTTGCGCACGGCGCGGCAAGGGAGGCTGCAATGGAATTTGAAGCGGTTATCGGACTGGAAATTCATGTCGAATTGAATTGCGCGACCAAGCTTTTCTGCGACTGTCCCAATCGCCCGGGCGACGAGCCGAACATCAACACATGTCCGACCTGTCTGTGGTTTCCCGGAGCGATGCCGCGCTTGAGCCGGCAGGCTCTGGAAAAGGCCGCGCTGTTGTGTCTGGGGCTGGGCGGGGAATTGCAGAAGGAAAGCGCATTTGATCAAAAGGTCTATTATTATCCTGATCTGCCTAAGGGGTACCAACTGTCGCAGGCGCACTTGCCGCTGTCGCGCGGCGGCGGGATTGAGGTGGCAGACGGGCAGGGCAAAAAGCGTATGCTGCGGATACACCACATCCACATGGAGGAGGATGTCGCCAAGCTGGCGCATGAGATGGAGGGGCGGACACCGGTGAGTCTGGTTGATTTCAACCGCGCCGGAGCGCCGCTCGTGGAGGTCGTCACGGAACCGGATTTCCGCGCGCCGCAAGAGGCCATGGAGTTTCTGAAGACTTTGCGCAACATCGTTCGATGC
>JAQWAM010000246.1 GCA_028707675.1 Kiritimatiellia bacterium
AGCGTCAGACCACTGCAGGCAAGCCGTCGCGCAGGGATCCTGCCCCTTGACGTTGATGAGTCTCTCAGTCTTAACCCGCACGGAGAAGCGGTATTCCGCGCCGGGCTCGCAGGGCACCTTCTGGAATGGCACCTGGTAGCGGTCCGGATCGTCGTTCTCGAAGACAAGCCCGCGCGAACCGTTCTCGCCGGCGTTATCGGCCACCTTGTAGTTGGACGGCAATCTTTCCCATCCGACGGCGTGACCCTCCGCGTCCCGCGTTTCAAAGTCTGGATTAACAACAAGGTTCGGCGCGGGCGCCGCCCCCGCGGCAAAGGCGGCAAACGCGAATGGAGCCAAAACAAATTTCATGCGTCAGTCTTCCCTTTATCGTATGCTCATCAAAAAGCCGCGGCGGTATTCCCTGTTGACCGTCGTGATGCCGTACGAGGTGAACTGCGAAGCGAACGGAGCCTCCTCCGCACCCGTCAACGGGTCGAGCGAATAGAGCCAACCGTATGTGGCGGTCGCGTAGAGGCGCCCGTCGAAGAGACAAAGCTCGAAACTGGGCGACACGCCGCCCGGGAAAAACCGGTCACATATCCGCGTAGACTCCAGAGTGGTCAGGTCCACTCGGTAGACATTGCCGCGAACGTGTGCGCAAAAGAGGCGGCCGTTCTTGTCGTCGATCGCGAGCCCCGTCAGATTTTGATTCAACCCCAGAATCTTCTCCTGCCAGACTCCTCCGCCATTAAAACGGTTGACGTCATACGTGCCGCCCACCAAAGCGTAGTTCGCCGCGTATAGTGACCCGTCGGCCCCCACGGCCATATGGAACGGCTTGTTGAGCGGGCCGGCGTCGCCGCCTCTGATGATTTCCGTCCACGTGCCGGATGACAGGTTCACGCGGAAAACTGCGTTAGAGTTTTCGGCGTAGGCGTAAAGCGTCTCGCAATTCGCATCGACGGCGATCGCGACCGTGTACCCGCCAACCCCTTCGGGCGCGGTCAGAGTGCGGCGGTACCCGCCAAGATTGTCAAATTCCAGTATCTTCATGGGTGAATAATTTGCTAAGGCCAGATACACGCGGTCGCGGCAAGCCTTGATCTGCATGGGATTAGCGTACTGCGCGCCGCCGTAGGGCAGCCGATAATCCATGAAACAAGAATCCGGATACCACTCGCCGCCCGCGTCACGCCAGTACGCCTGCACTAAGGCATGGCGCAGGTCGGTGACCAGCATCCGTTCCCCGCCCGGCGTCGCGGGCGTGAAGGCCGTGCGGAAATCCGCGATACGCCGGAACGCGAGGTAGGTGTTGTGCGCCGTCGAACGCGCGCCGCATACGCCGTCCGCGCAAGCCACACCGCAGGCCATCACGAGATCGTCGCCGTCGAACGCGAAAGACGGCCCGTTGAAGCCCGTGGCGCCGACTTCGCCCGACACTGCCACATTACCGCAAGGCCGCCACTCGATCAGGTCTTTCGATACATAGAGCGCCAGCACATTGCGGATCGTGTCGGTGGCGCGCGCCGCAGCTTCGAAACGGTTCGTGGCGGGCACTGACAGCGCCCAGTAGAGACCGGAAGCCGCGTCGTATTTGACGTCGAACGGCTTCGCGCCGCCGCGGAACATGCGGTGTACGGAAAGGCCGCGTTCGACATCGCCCGCGTTGTGCGTGAGGATCGATCCGTAGGCGCGCTCGAGCCCGCGAACCGCCCGGTCCAAGGGCGGGGCGCCGTCCGCCACGGGGTAAAGCGCGGTCACATTGCCATCCGTCATCTTCACCGCGCATCCGGGCAGCAGATCGGCGACGGTCGAAAACGTTTTGTAGCTGTCGCATTCGATAAACGAGGATTCGATCGACAGCAGGTGGCTTCCGCCGAATGTCGTGCCGTCCGCCGTGAAAGACACGTAGCCGGCTCCGGCTGTGCCCGTGAACGGCGTGAAGTGGTAGGCGACGGGCTTGCCGATCCTTCCGTTCGAAAACGCCACCGGCCCCGGCGCCATGAACATCGTGCGTCCGGCGGTGTATGAAGCCTTCTCCGTCCATGCCTCGCCTTCCCGCGCCCAGACGGCGCACGTGCGGCAGCCGTCGAGATACACCCCCGTGCCGGCCTTCATGCCCATCGCGCAGAGGGTTCCGCCCGATTCGAAGAGCGAGACTCCGCCGGCCGCGTCCGTGCCGGCCACGGCGACGACGCCGGTTCTCGCGCCGTCAAGCCACAGCTCTAGGGCGGTGCCGCCGCGACGCACCACGGCCACGTGATGCCACGCGCCGTCCGCGATCACGGCGTCTGTCGCAAGCGTCACGTCGCTCCCGCCGGACACGGGCGTAAAGACGAGCGCGAGCTTGTTCAGATGGCCGGCGTCGGGATCGGCTAGCACCGAGAGCGCGCCGTCTTGTCCGCAAGCGTTGGAAAGGAGATAACGCCCGCCTGTCACGGCGTTTGTCTCGGGCAGGCCGGCCCAGAACGCGAACGCGAAATCGTTAGTCGCGGGAACAAGGTCCTTTGAGTTGAAAATCTCGGCGCGGCTCTTGGCGACGGCGAAATAGAGCGCGTTGCCGCTCACGCCCGCGGCGCCGCTTCGCGCGCCTCCCGCAGGCCACACGGGCCGGTTCTCGGCGCCGGCGCAGGCAAGCGCGGCCGAGTTCGCCGCCTCGTCTAAACGCCAGCTCTGCGAAGGCGACACTTTCACCTCGCTCAGTCCGAACGTGTAGAAATCGAAGATCTGCGTGAAGTTATTCGCCATGTCGTACCGCCACGCGGCCGCGGTCACGTTCGCCGACCCCATGTAGGATTTACCGTTCACGAAGCAGACGCAGTATGTCCATCCGGTGTAATCGCCGCCCGTGACCGTCGTCGCGTCAGTGCCGTCCGGCTTCATGCGGCCGTAATCTCCGTTTCGTCCGGACCAGTAGAGATAGCCGTCGGAAGTGTTAAGGCGAAGGCCGCTCACGAAAGTGGTGCCTGTAAGCGTCCACACCGGCGCGGCCGGGAGATTCTCGGATGCGGTGTTCCAGTCAAACACCTTGATCGTGTTGCCGGTGCGCGTGGCGACGTACACGTGCCCGTCGTTGTCCACTTCCACGTTCCGGAGGCAGGGGCCCAGACCGGTGGCGAACTGTTCCCACGTACCCGCCGCGAAGCTGTAGCGCCAGACCGAGCCCATCGTCGGACAGGTCGTGGCGTTTCCGGCCCCGCACGACGTGAAAAGGTACTCGCCGCCCGGCGTGATGACGAGGCCGTCGCAGCGGGTGGGCACTTCGGGAAGACTGCCCAGACTGTTTCCCGAAAGATCGCACATGCGGATCAGCCCCGTCGCGGCATCAGCACCGGCCGCCTGCGACGCATAGACGATTCCGCCGCGGTGGACGGCGCCAAAAAAGAAACTCCCGCCCGGCACTGTGCAGAGCGTCTGCCCTGGCGTCCAGGCGTCGTTCTCGTCCACTGTGTATAGCACCACGGCGCTACTCTTCGTCACGAGCACGCGCGCGCGACGACTTCGGCGTTGAGCCGCATCACGGCCGCCGCGCAGACGGCGGTCACAAGCGTAATTATTTTCATGGCTTTACCTTTCACGATTGTCCTTCAGCCTGTTTCAACCCCAGACCATACGGTTCCGATCATGCAAAAACCTTCCCGAATTGTTATTTAGTTTACCAGATACAGGCCCTTAAACCCAAATTAAAAGATATGTCTCCGGGTTGCACAGTTATGCACTGGGATTGCATGGCAGTGGCAGCCGACCCTCCGGCCGGGCGGGTTCACCGGTCGGCTTACCTATAACTTGGCCATTTTGTCACACTGAAGCCGTGTTGAAAAGGTAGGGCGGTTTCCCCGAAACCGCCGCGGACGCCTCGGGGATGCGTCCCTACCTCACGCACCCACACACTCACATACCGAAGTTACCCTCTCGTTTTTGCCCGGAACCCCGGGCGGCCGGCTTGTCTATGATCATGATGCCGCCGGACGAAAAAAAAGAGCCGTGAGTCTGATCGACTCACGGCTCTGTATTCTTGTTCAGCGCCTGGGCGCCTGTGTTACATGTCCATGCCGCCCATGCCCGGGTTGCCGCCCATCGGAGCTTCCTTCT
>JAQWAM010000247.1 GCA_028707675.1 Kiritimatiellia bacterium
TCAGACCAACGGCCGAGCTTGAGGCTGACATCGCCCGGCACGCGCGGCAGTTGCGCAACGCCTTGCGGGGCCGGGTTGCGGAGCTGCGGGGGCGGCTGGCGGCGGCTGGCGCGGCCGCGTTTTTGCGGCGTCCCGCGCAGATCACCGAGCGCCGGGCGCAGATGGTGGACACTTTGTGCATGCGCATGGGACATGCGGCGCAAAGCCTGACCCAAACGCGGCGCCGCGTTGCGTTCGAGGCATTTGCCCGGCTGGACGCGTTGCGCTCGCGGCATCTCGGCCAACTGCGACAGCGGATCACCGGGAACCGGGAAACCATGGAACAGGCGTGCGCGCGGATATTGGAGAGACGGCGTACCGGGGTCATGCTGATTGAAGGGCAGTTGCGGCTGTTGAGCCCCGTGTCGGTGTTGGAGCGCGGTTACAGTTTGACACGCAGGGCGGACGGGAGGCTGTTGCGGTCGGTGACGGAGCCAGTGCCGGGCGATGTTTTGCGCACGCAGGTCAAGGACGGCGTGATTGAATCGACAGTCAGCGGAAAAATGTGTAACCATGAAACAAGCTAAACTTAATGAAAGGGGGCGACGATGAAAAGAGTGTACACAACGCGACGGGACATGCTGCGATCGGTGGGCTTTGGGGGGCTGGGATTGGCTGCCGGATGCTGCTCGCCAGAATTCGGCGCGGCAAGCGGAAACGCGTCGACGGACGGACGCTGGTACCGCGGCAATCTGCACATGCACACCTACTGGTCGGACGGGAGCGCCTTGCCCGAGCAGGCCATCGGCATGTATAAGAATCTCGGATACGACTTTCTGGCATTGACCGACCATAATGTTTTCGCCGATGACCGGGGACGCTGGATGCCGGTGGTGGAGCAAACGAAGGGCTGGCCGCCGCAGGTTTCTAAAGCGATATTCGAGTCTTACGTGAGGGAGTTCGGTCAGGAAGCCGAGACCAGAACCCGTGACGGGAAAACCGAGGTCAGGCTCAAGACTTACGCGGAAATGCGGCGCCGTTTTGAGGAGCCCGGCAAGTTCCTGCTGATGCCCGGGGTCGAGATCACGCAGCACATCAAAGAAAAAGACGGTGTCGAGGTGCATGTGAACTACATCAACCTGCCGGATGTGGCGCCGTGTGTCAAAGGCGGCCCGCTTAACAAGAATATTGAGGGAGGACGTGATGTGGCAGAGGTTTTGCGGGAAAACGCGGAGCAGGTTCACGGCATGGCGCAAGCGATGCGTCGGCCTTATCTGCTGATGCTGAACCACCCGCAGTGGCGTCATTGGGACATTCAGCCGCAGCACCTGATCGACACTCCTGAAATCCGCTTTTTTGAGCTGTGCAACGGCGGGTCGGGGTTCACGCCGCATTCGGATGCGCTAAGTCACACGACGGACAAGTTCTGGGATGCGGTGAACGCGTTCCGCTGCAAAAAAGGCGCTCCCCTGATTTACGGCACAGGCACAGACGACACGCACGGTTACTTCAACAAAGGAGGGTATCTAGGCGAGTCGGCGCTTAAAGCCTGGGTGATGGTGCGCAGCTCCACTATGAGTGCTGAAAACATTTTGGCCGCGATGGCCGGCGGAGATTTCTACACGTCTTGCGGCGTGGCGCTGGACTATCTGGACTTCAGCCCGGCTAAACGCGCTTTGCGCGTCAAAGTCAGGGCAGAGCCGGGAGTGCGATATAAGGTGCGTTTCATCGTTACCAAGAAAAATTTCGACACGGCGGTCCGCATGGTGGAGCATCCTCCGGTTAAGGGCGAGCCAAAACGCGGCATGCGCGTGATTCCGGTCTATTCCGGCGATATCGGGATGACCGCCAAACTGGTGGATGGCCCGGAAGCTTCGTATACGATGAAGCCGGAGGATCTTTATGTGCGCGCCAAGATCGAGTCTGATCTGCCGGGCAGGTACAAGGCGCATTTCTATCCGCTAACGCAGGCGGCTTGGACTCAGCCTTACCTTAACCGTTAACTTTTGTGCGCTAATGGATGGCGCTGATGTGGTGACAAAAAGAGAGGGTATAACTATGAGAATATTGTTGATGGCTTGTGCGGTCGCGGCGGTCTGTGTTTCAGGCTGCTCACGGGGTGCGCCGGACACCGCTGATAAAGCCGAGGCCGCGTCATCGTCCGGCAAAGCGAAAGCGATCGAGTTGAACGAGATGGATTTCAAGGCCCAGACCGCGCAGGGTGTGGCTTTGGTGGATTTCTGGGCGCCTTGGTGCCCGCCGTGCCGCACGCAGGGGCCTATCGTTGACCGCGTGGCCGGTGAAATAGGCGGCAAGGCGAAGGTTGCCAAGTTGAATGTTGACGACGCCCGGGAAACCGCGCAGGCCTTCAAGGTTAGCGGCATACCGACGCTGGTGCTGATGAAGGACGGCAAAGAGGTCAAGCGCTTCACGGGCGTGACGCAGGCGGATGTTCTGGTGAAGGCCATCAAGGAGTTGCTGTAGCAGGAGGCGTTTCACGTCCGCGCCGGTGTCGTTCGCGTTTCGGGGGCTTCTCGGGCGCGGCAGTGGCGGAGCCTTGCCGGGGCGCGGCGATGCCGAAGGGACGGTCGAACCCTTTGCGCATCTCGCTCGGGATCAACGCTTAATCCACCCGCTTAGCCGGTTTGCACAGCCTGCTCGCTAGTCAATCGAAAAACGCGTGACAGTCCACTATAAAGTGGCGGTGACGGTGGAAGTTGATAATATGAGCACTGGAAAAGTGAAGGGATGGATTATCATGATCCGTTTGTGGAGCTGTGGCCTGTTGGGGAGTGTGCTGTTGAATGCCCTGCCGTGGCAAGCCGGGACGGCGGCGGAACAGCAGGCGGGTGACGGGGACGTTTATGACGTGGTGGTTTATGGCGGCACCGCCGCAGGCGTGGCGGCGGCGGTCCAGGCCCGACGGATGGGTTGCGGCGTGGTGCTGATCGAGCCGACGCGCCGTTTGGGGGGGCTCACGAGCGGGGGGCTGGGGCAGACCGACATCGGGAACAAGACGGCCATCGGCGGCCTGTCCCGGCAGTTCTACCGCGACGTGCTCGCGCATTACCGCGATCCGGCCGCGTGGAAGTGGCAGCGTCGCGAACATTACCGGGACGGGGGGCAGACCCAAACAGCAAAGTGCGAGGACGCGATGTGGACGTTCGAGCCGAGCGTGGCGCGGAAGATTTTCGGGGCGTGGATTGAAACGAACCGCATCGGGGTTGTTTACGGCGAGCGGCTCGACCGCGCGTCGGGCGTGGCTTTGACCCGCTCGGTGCCGTGGCGCATCCTGTCGGTCCGGATGGAGAGCGGGCGCGTGTTTCGGGGCAAGGTCTTCATCGACGCCACCTACGAGGGCGACCTGATGGCGGCGGCAAAGGTCAGCTACACGGTCGGCCGCGAGGCGAACGCGCTGTACGGCGAGACGCTCAACGGCGTGCAGACGGCGCAGGCCAAGTACCACCAGTTCGCCGCCGGGGTCGATCCCTATGTCGAAAAGGGCAAGCCCGCGAGCGGTCTGCTCCCCTTCCTCGACCCGAAAGGGCCGGGGCCGGAAGGATCCGGCGACCACCCGGTCCAGGCCTACTGTTACCGCATGTGGCCGACCGACCAGCCGGAGAACCGGATTCCCTTCGGCCGGCCGGAAGGCTACGACCCGCAGTGGTACGAGCTATTGCTCAGGAACTTCGAGGCGGGCGAGAGCGGCATGCCGTGGATCAACTCGGCGATGCCCAACTGCAAGACCGACACGAACAACCGCACTGCGTTCTCCACCGACTTCATCGGGCAGAACTACGACTATCCCGACGCTTCCTACGCAGAGCGCGAGAAAATCGCCGCCCGGCACCGCCTGTATCAGCAGGGGCTGATGTGGACGCTCAGGGAAAAGTCCGCAACGAAGGCGATGTGGAGGTGGGCGTCTCCGCGCCGTATCCGGTGGGCTACCGCGCGATCGTGCCCCAAAAGAGGGAGTGCGCCAACCTGCTGGTCCCCATCTGCCTTTCCGCCTCCCACATCGCGTACGGCTCGATCCGCATGGAGCCGGTCTTCATGGTGCTGGGACAGTCGTCCGCTACGGCCGCGGCGT
>JAQWAM010000248.1 GCA_028707675.1 Kiritimatiellia bacterium
GTACCGCCTTTTCCTTTCCTTGTCAATAGCCTTCGATCTGGTAGCGGACGGCGACGGTGCAGCCCGCGAGGGAGAACGAGCGGGAGCGGACGGCGTGACCGTGATCACGACCGAATCGCTGGACGCGGCCACCGCACGGAAAAACGTGACGCGCCTGAATGTGGCCACAGCCAGGATCGAAACCTCGGCGACTGTGGCCGGGCGCGTAACCGGCGGAACCAACACGCTGGACGCGGCATTAGCGTATCTGTACGACGGCTTCGGAAGACAGACGGCAGTCACACAGACCGCCGGGAGCCGCACCCTGCGAAACATGACGGGGTATCACGCCGACGGTACGGTAGCCAACACCGCCGCAGTCTGCGGCGGGACGACCAACGTGACCGCATACTCGGAACGGCGGGGGTGTAACGTATTGTCTGTAAATTCAAATAAAGGGGCCTGTGGTTCCCCTGCGGGATCTGCGGGCTTGAAAAAAGGCGGGTCACGGCTATCCTTATTGTGTTGTCAAAAAAAGAAAGGACTGACAAGCCGACGGTTTAACAGACTTTGCCTGGATTTAATATCATATTGGGGTCGAAAACAGCCTTGATGCCGCGCATCAGAGCGATCGGCACCGCGCCCAGCGACTCTTCCAGAAAATCTTTCTTGGCGAAGCCGATGCCGTGCTCGCCGGAAACCTGCCCCCCCAGCCCGGCCGCTTTCGAATACAGCAGGTCAAAAGCCTCAGAAAGTTTTCTTTGATAAGTCTCCTGATCCAGCCCGTCGCGCAGCACATAGACGTGCAGATTGCCGTCGCCGGCGTGACCGAAACCGCTCAGCCGCGCTTCCACAAGGCGCTCAACCTCTTTCGTGTATTTCACGAATTCCGCAACGCGGTTGCGCGGCACCACCACATCGCACTCCTCCATCTCGGTGGTGGATGCCTTGATCGCCTCCAGAAATGCCCCGCGCGCGCTCCAGATCGAGACTTGCCGCTCGTCAGTGTCGGATATGAACACATCCCGCGCCCCGGACTCCAGACACACTTCGGCCACTTTCTCGTAAATCGCCTCGACCTCTTCACGACTGTTGCCGTCGAAGGTCAGCAGCAGGTACGCGTCTGCCGAATGGTCAGGAAACTTCTTGCCCAGATAATGTTCTGCGCACAGGATCACCGGCTTCTCCATATACTCGATGGCTGTGGGTATGTATTTGGATTTTATGATCACCGGCACGGTCTCGATGGCTGTCGCCAGATCGTCGAACGGCACCAGCAGGCTGATCGCTTTTTTGGGCAACGGCAGAAGTTTCAGCACTGCCTTGGTCACAAAACCCAAGGTGCCCTCGGAACCGACGATCAGGTCTTTTAAACTGTAACCGGAGCTGTTCTTGACCACCTTGCCGCCGAGTTCAATGATGTCGCCGTTGGCCAGAACCACCTCCAGCCCGCGCACGTAGTCGCGGGTGACGCCGTATTTGACAGCCCGCATACCGCCGGCGTTGGTGCTGATGTTGCCGCCGATCGACGCGCTCTTCTCACCCGGATCAGGCGGATAGAAAAGGTCGCGCTCCTCGACATACTTGGATATCTCCATCAACAGCGCGCCGGGCTCTACCGTCAGCGTCAGGTTCTCCGCGTCCAATTCCAGTATCCGGTTCATGCGCGCCGTGCTGAGCATTATGCCCCCGTGCAGCGCCACCGCCGCGCCCACCAGCCCCGTGCCCTGCCCGCGCGGCGTCACCGGTATGCGCCGGCTGTCGGCGTGTCTCAAAACCGCCGCCACCTGCGCGGCGCTGACAGTCTCGACCAGCACTTCGGGAAAATGATGCAGCGCGCCCATCTCGTCATGGCTGTAATCCTCATGGATCTCCGCGCGGGTGTAAACCTTGCCTTCCGGCGCGACGGCATCACGCAAAAAACGGATGTCCGCCTCCGTGACGCTGCTGTATTCGACCTCATTTTTCATTGAGCAACCTCTCCGGCTTTAATCCTCTTCAGCAGTGACGGCAATATCTCGCAGACATCGCCCACAACCGCGGTGTGCGCGATTTTGAAGATCGGCGCTCCGGGATCGATGTTGATCGCGACGATCTTGTCCGACCCGCTCATTCCCGCAGCGAACTGCACCGACCCCGAAACGCCGCAGGCGATCAGCAGCTTGGGCTTGACCGTCCTTCCGCTCAACCCGATCTGCCGACGCGGCTCCAGCCAGCCGGCCTCGATCACCGGACGCGTCCCGCCCAGCATCCCGCCCAGTTTTTGCGAAAGCTCTTCCAATAACGTCATGTTTTCAACACGCTGAATGCCTTGTCCGGCCACGACCAGCACATCGGCGTCCTCGATGTTCTTGACCGGCGCTTTACGCGATGACGACAAAGTCTCGATCTTGGAGCCCAACAGGGTTTCATCCAACACTACGCGCATGACCTCGCCCGAAACCGATGCCATGCGTTCGGGCGCGGAGAAAATTTTGTAGCGAACAGTGGCGAATTGCGGACGGTTGTGCGGTGTGCGGATATGCGCCATAATATTACCGCCGAAGGCCGGACGGATCTGGTCCAGATCGGTGTTTTCCTGAATGTCCAGAAACGTGCAGTCGGCGGTCAGCCCGGTTCTGAAACGGGCCGCCACGCGCGGCGCCAGCGAACGCCCGATCGCGGTGCCACCCACCAGAGCCACTGCCGGTTGGCAACGTTTTATGAAATCCTCGAACACTGCGGCGTACGGCTCGATGCGGAAATGCTCCAGCAGCGGATGCTCGTACAGATACAGTTTGTCGATGCCATAATGCCGCATCTCTGCCACAGCCTTGCCCATCTCTGCGCCTGCCAGCAGAGCTATTACCGGATGGCCTACTTTGCCGGCCAGCTCGCGCGCCTTGCCCAGCAGCTCCAGCGACACCGGGTGAATCTCGCCGTCCGTCTGATCAAGGTAAACCGCGATGCCGTTCCACCGGTCTTTGTCAATCGCGACCCGCCGCTCTTTGACAAGCTCGAACGCTCCCGGCGGACCGTTCTTAACACAAAGTCGGCACATTTTGCAGCCCGCGTTAATCAACACCGAGCCGTCGTTTACCTCGATCGCGCCAAAAGGGCACAATGCCGCAACAGCGCTCAGGTCAGGTATCTTATCTTGATGAACAACTATTCCAGCCATGTAAGCTTCTCCTGGCATCCTCTTGCCCGGGAATCACGCAAGAAACTTTTCTGCCCGCAGGTTGTCATACAGCCGCCCGGCTAGCGCTTCCGGATCTCCCTCCCACCTTTCGTGCTCCACGTGATGCTCGGGCGGGAAAATCCGGATGACCTGTGTCGGCGAGCCGTTAAGACCGTAATGCGCGGGATCAGAATCCGGCAGGTCAGCCAAAGTCACCATCCGGACTTTGCGGCCGCGCGACGCTTTCTTGAGCGTGTAAGAAGGCAGCCGCGGCGTGTGAATGTCCTTGTTGACGCAAACCAGGCAGGGCAACGGTATGCGGATGATTTCTTCTGTGGCGGGCAGATCGACTCTGGCTGTCAACGCCCCCGCAGAGAAATCCTGTATGGCCGTCACATTGGCCGCATGGGGGATGCCGAGGAACTCCGCTATTTCCGGCCCGACCTGCGCCGTGTCGCCGTCAGTGGTCTGCTGGCCGCACAATATCACACCCGTTTCCCATCCGTCCGCCAGTATCGCCTGCGATAGCGTGTGCGCGGTGGCCAGCACATCCGCCCCGGCGAATCTGCGGTCAGACACCAGCATCACATCATCAACCCCCATCATCAAGGCCTCGCGCAGCGACTGTTCGGCCTGCGGCGGCCCCATGGTAATGGCAGTGACACTCGCGCCGGGACAGCCCGCCTTCAGACGCAAGGCTGTTTCCAGAGCGTAGAGATCGTAAGGATTGATCTTTGACTCCACCCCGTCTCTTTTAAGAACGCCGGTCTCCTCGTCAATGTCGACCTGCGTGGTTCCGGGAACCTGTTTAATGCATACGATAATCTTCATTTCACTCTTGGTCCACAATCACTGAAACGCCGTCCGGTATCACAACGCAACTGGCGTCAGGCCCGCACATGGCCATCGCCATATCCA
>JAQWAM010000249.1 GCA_028707675.1 Kiritimatiellia bacterium
GCGGCCAAAGCTGACGGCAGCGGATTGCCCGGCGCGGCTTTTCTGAACGATCTGAAAGCCGCTGTAGCGGAGGCCCGCGCACAAACGCAGAAGAAATAATCGGATGGGCGCGCCGGTGAAAAGAGATATCGGGTTGTTTTGGGGCGGGGTCGCGGTGTTGTGTCACGGCATGACTGCCTTGGCCTGTCTCGGCATGGCCGCCACCATACTGGTGGTGTGCGCGGACGTGGCGCTGCGTTTGGCCGGGCATCCGGTCAAAGGGGCTTACGACATCGTGCGCATAACCGGTGCGGTAACGGTCGCCTGCGCCCTGCCGCTGACGACTGCGGTGAAGGGGCATGTGGCCATCGAGTACTTCTTCCGCAAGCTCAACCGGGTCAGCCGTCTGGCGGTGGACTCCTGCATGCGTCTGGTCATGATCTGCTGTTTTCTGCTGGCGGCGTACGAGTGCGCCGGGTACGGTTGGCGCTTTTTGCGTAACGGGCAGGTGACTGACACGATCGAGATGCCGATATTCTGGGTGCCGTGGCTGATGTCGGCGGCCTTCGGGCTGACTGCGGTGATAGTGGTGTTCCATCTGGTCTATCCCGGCAGGGAGATTATCCGCTCATGACGCCTATGGTTATAGGCGTGATCGGATGCCTGGCGCTGCTGCTGTTGCTGATGTGCAGCATGCCGGTGGCGATCGTGATGGGGGTGGTGGGGGTGGTCGGCTACGCCTGGGTGATCTCGGGCAAGGCGGCGCTGGCCATGCTCTCCGCGGATATTTACGACATATTCTCGAATTACAGCCTGACGGTCATCCCTTTATTCGTGTTCATGGGGCAGGTGGCTTTCCACACCGGCATCAGCAGGCGCCTGTTCGCGGCAGCCAACAGTTGGCTTTCGTCGCTCAAAGGCGGGCTGGCCATGGCAACGATCGGCGCATGCGCGGCCTTTGGCGCGATTTGCGGATCCGGACCGGCCACGGCCGCGACCATGGCGGCGGTGGCCCTGCCTGAGATGCGGCGCTACAAATATGACGACGCGCTGTCCAGCGGCTCTGTGGCGGCGGGCGGCGGGCTGGGCATGCTGATCCCGCCCAGTGTCGTGTTCATCGTCTACGGCATCCTGACCGAGCAGTCAATCGGCAAGCTTTTCATGGCCGGCGTCGTTCCGGGATTGCTGGTGGCCGTGCTGTTCTGCCTTGTCATAAGCGCTCGCTGCCATTTCAATCCCGAGCTGGCGCCGCCGACCGTCTCGGTGCCTTGGCGCGCGCGCTTCAAATCGCTGTGGGGCGTCACCGAGATGCTGGTATTGTTCCTGTTTGTCATGGGCGGCATGTTTGCCGGCTTTTTCACGCCAACCGAGGCGGCGGCGGTCGGGGCCGCGGGCAGCGTGATAATAGCGGCGGCCGGTGGCAACTGTTCCCTGAAAATGCTGACGGCAGCGGCGCAGGAGACGGTTAGGACATCCTGCATGGTGCTGGTGATAGTGGCCGGGGCAACAATTTTCGGCCACTTCCTTGCGGTCACAGGCCTGCCCATGAGTTTCGCCGAGGGGCTGGCCGGTCTGCCGGTGCCGTCATGGGTGGTGATTGTCCTGATCATCTTGTTCTATCTGGTGGCCGGATGTTTCATTGATTCGCTGGCGCTGATTCTTCTTACCGTGCCGATTTTTTATCCCGTGATCCAAGGTTTCGGGTATGATCCGATCTGGTTCGGTGTTATGATTGTACTGGTGACTCAGATGGGGGTCATCACGCCGCCCGTCGGCGTCAACGCCTACGTGGTCAGCGGGATTGATCGCAGTATACCTTTGCAGACCGTGTTCAGGGGTGCGGTGCCTTTTCTGCTGGCACTGGTCGCAGCCTGCGTTCTTTTGATCCTGTTCCCGCAACTGGCGACATGGCTGCCGGGGATGGCGGCGAGTTGAAACAGCCGCCGACACTGGGAAAAGAGTGCGAGAAGTGTGTGGGTGTGTGGGTATGTGAGTGTGTGAATGGGTGAAGCTGGGGGGCGAGCGTCCCCGCGAGCCGTCTGGGCGAGTGCGATAAGTGTGTATGTGTTTGGGGGTGTTGGTCGGGATTTTGACAGAGCTTGACTCTGAAAAAGGAGGAGATCATGAACAAGTCTGAACTGCGCATAGGCCATTACCGCAAGATACTGTTCTGCACTGATTTTTCGGAGAACGCTGATTTCGCCTTCGACTTCGCGATCGACGCCGCCATACGCAATGTCGGCAGCACGTTATGTCTGCTGCACGTCATACCGGAGCCCGACGCGCAATTCTGGAAAGGGTACATCTACGAGGTCGGCGACATGGACGCAAAGGCGCGCGCGGACATTGACTGCAAAATCGACACGGCCTACAGGCCGCGCGTTCCCGCGGGGGTCAACTTCCAGGTCGAGATGCGCATCGGCGAGGCGGCGCGCATGATTTTGGACTTCGCCGCGCAAGATAACTTTGACCTGATCATTCTAGGGCGGCAGGGCCGCGGTGCCATCACGCAGTGGCTCTTGGGCAACGTCACGGGCAAGGTGTCGCGCAAGGCCGCGTGCCCGGTGCTGATCGTGCCCTTGGCTTTCATGGAAAAACAGCCGGACAAACCCGCCGCAGGCGGAGCGTGAACAAACGAGAAAGCAACTGGAACTCTCAACGCTTGAAGTTATAGGTAAGAAGGAGATGGCTTCATGAGTGGCAAAGAAGTTACGACAAAAGTGCTTGTGCTCTATTACAGTATGCACGGCCATGTCGAGACCATGGCGAAAGCTGTGGCCGAGGGCGCGTCCGGTGTTGACGGCGTCGCGGTGGACATCAAGAGGGTTCCGGAACTTATGCCGGAAGACGTGGCGCGCAGAGCCGGTGCGAAACTCGACCAGGCCGCGCCGGTCGCCGAGGTGGACGATCTGGCGGGCTACGACGCTATAATTTTCGGCGTGCCGACGCGGTTCGGCAACATGTGCGCGCAGATGCGCAATTTTCTGGATCAGACCGGCGGTTTGTGGGCCGCAGGCAAGCTGGTTGGCAAAGTCGGCAGTGTTTTCATCTCCACCGGCACACAGCACGGCGGTCAGGAGACCACCATCACCTCATTCCACAACACGCTCTTTCATCACGGCATGATCGTGGTTGGGGTTCCATATGCCTGCCCGGAACTGGTCAACATGAATGAGATCACAGGAGGCACCCCTTACGGGGCCAGCACGCTGGCGGGAGGGGATGGCAGCCGCCAGCCTTCAGCAAACGAACTGGCCGTTGCCCGCTTCCAGGGACGGCATGTGGCCGAGATCGCCAAGAAGCTGACGGCCGCTGACTGAGCGCATATATTGGTGTGAAGATTATACATGGTTTAACGCTACGCCGCTTTCCGGTGTCGCGCTAAAAGCGGTGCCGGAACCCGCGCGGAGCGCGACTTTTGTCACCGCACTGGTAAACATTCGTCAGTTCGCAGCCGGCCATGATCGCTAACCGAATACGAAATTCACACGGGTGTCCTTGACGGCTCGGCGCGAGACGGTATAATATAAAAGCTTTATGGACTGTTAGACGAGTAAATACACGGGTTACAGGGCATCACTATGGCAGGCGAAAAAACGGATCAGAGTGCGCAGCAGGCGCAAAATTTTTACAACAAAGGCCAGGCGGCTTTTGAGCGGGGGAACTTTGACATCGCTATAGATCTGCTGATGCAGTGCGTGACAAAGGCGCCGGGTTTTTCGCGCGCCCGCAGAGTTCTGCGGGCTACGCAGATCGCCAAATTCCGCAAGGAGAAAAAAAGCGGGCTTTCAGCGCATATTCAGGAGGCTGGCGCTATCTTCATGCGCATGAAGATCGCCGGGCTTCTCAAAGCCAACAAGGCCGAGGCCGCGCTGCTGGAGTGCGAAAAGCTGCTGGCGATCAACCCCCTCCAGTCGCAAAATGTCGAGCTTGCGGTCGAGACCGCCGAAGCTGCCGGTCACCCGGAGGCGGCGCTGTTCACGGTCGAGGCGGCGTACGAGCACAATCCCGACGACATGTCGCTGCTGCGCCGGGTCGCGGACTATTACATGAAGGTCGGCGACTACGCTAAGG
>JAQWAM010000250.1 GCA_028707675.1 Kiritimatiellia bacterium
CGCGACGCCAGTTTTTATGCGAGTCCCATGACGCGCTGCCAGTTGACCGCGCGACATTTCGCCGAGGGCATGGGTTTTGACAAACCGCTCGTGCAAGACGCCGATGAGCTGGGGGTCCACGGTTTCTACTACGAGGACTCCCGTGCCGTGCAGAAGCTGATGCAGGCGCAGGGCTACATGGCGTTCATGCTTGAATACCTGCGCAAAGGCATAGCCCCCCATTCCCGTCCCGTCAAACAGGCCACCGAAGAACTGGCGCAATGGCTGCAACGCCAGACCGCCGCCCTTCTGGGCGTTTATGTCAGCCACGATATCTTTGTCGCGGCTTTTCTGACCGGTCTAAATGCCGCACATTTAACTGCCGAGAATTGGGTCGGTTTTCTGCACGGGGCGGTATTGTCCGAAACGCCTGACGGCGAATGGACATGCAGCCCCTTTGTCCCGGAATTCAGCACTGTCAGCCCTGAAAAGAAGTGATCTTTTCGGTTTTTACCAGCCGGAATAAAGCCTTCACGCGCTTGCGGTCAATATCAGCGGGGATCACGCTCTCCACATTGGCGCTGCCGCAAGCAATTCCATAGCGCACCGCCACAGGCAGACTTTTGCCGTTCAGATAAGCGTGTACGAGCCCCGCCAGCGTACAGTCGCCGCTGCCGATGGCGTTCACACGCAACGCCACATCCGGCGGGACGAAACGCCATATCCCGCTCTGATTTAACAGATATGCCGAACCTCGCCCCCGCGTGACAAACACATTCCGCGCCCCCATCCCGTACAGGTCACGCATTCCGCGCAAGACACGCCGCTCGGTATCCATGCGCTCACCTAAAGTCAATGCCAGCTCATGCGCGTTGAGCTTTGCCAGAAACGGCCGCTCAAACAGCACATTTATAAGCGCTGTCTTGTGCGAATCAATCATGACAGGCACACCTCTTTGGGACGCCTCGCGCGCGAACGCCACATAAAATCCGTCCTCGGCGAAAGGCGGCAGAGTGCCGCTGATCGCCAACAGCGACGCCCGGGATATTCTTTTCAGGTTTTCCCGAACAAACGATTTCCGCGCGGATCTGCCGGGGTCCGGCGCCTCCTCCACAAGTTCCGTCGCGCTGTTGTCCGCCCCGTTCAATAAAGTCGCGCATATCCGGGTCGGCGCGCGCATCTCGGTGAAACAGGCTTTCACGCGATACTCTCTCGCGAATGCGGCCACCTTGCGCCCGCTCTCGCCGCCGTTGAAGCCGGCAACCTGAGCGGGCGTTCCCAGCGTCGCCAAAGCGCGCGCGGTGTTTAGCGCCTTGCCGGCCCCGGACTCGACCACCGTCCGAGCGCGGTTGACTTCGTTCACCACCAGTCTGTCAAAACACAGGGTTCGTTGAAATACCGGGCTCAGCCCTAAACAAAGCACCTTTCTTTTCATAGTCATAGCATTAAACCGCCTCTTCTATAACTTCAATCCGAAATCATGTTAATCCTGAAATCCTGGCTTGTCTGTCACACAAACCCGTTCTCCGCCAGCATCTCTCCGGTAATCGCGACACTGCCCCGCGCTCCCAATATCCGCGCCACATATTTGCCCAGCATATCCCCTTCCACGTTAAGCCTGTCCCCCGCACGTCTGTCGCCGAGACTGGTAACCGCCAAAGTGTGCGGGATCAGGTTGACCTCGAACCAGTCGTCTCCCAAGCCCGAAACGGTCAGGCTGACGCCGTCAAGCGCCACCGAACCCTTCATTACCGTCATCGCGGCTAATACCGGCGAACATCCCACACGCCAGGCCGCGTCACGACCGCGCGGCTCAATCCTGTCCAATATCCCCCGCTCGTCAACATGCCCGCTCACGAAATGGCCGCCCAGACGGTCGCCGACCGCCAGCGCTCGCTCAAGATTAACCCGCGCCCCTGAACCTAGATTGCGCAAGGCCGTCCTGCTCAAGGTCTCGTCCAGCACGTCCGCCCGAAAAAAGCCATCTGATTCCGACGTCACAGTCAGGCACGCGCCCTGCACCGCCACGCTCTCGCCCAATGCCAGCCTGTCTTTCCAAGGCTCATGCGCTATCTCAAGCGAACAACCGTCGCCCGAACGCGCCAGCCGCCGCAACACCCCCACCCGCTGCACCAGTCCCGTAAACATGCCTCACCCCTCCCTCGCGCACATTTTTCGTATTTCTTTTCATCTCATTCTCCGACAAACAAATACTCTTCCACTGAATTCCGGTTATCGTCCATCTTGTGCCTTTGATTGCCAAAGGAATATTTGTAAGCGCCTGGAAAAACGCGAACATGTTTTTTCCAGCGCCTTAATATATCCAGCATCTCATCCTTTGAAGGCTGACTGTTAGATGAATACGAGATAATCAGCTTGTGCTCCTGAAACCGATGGAAGAGTATATCAAAGGCTATACATGCCTCGGCTTTGGATGAGAAGGGCGTAGGGTATGACTTGAATTTTTTCGTCAATGTCTCGTGCTGAATCGTGACCCCTTTCCAATTTCTGGCCAACCCTTCCACAAAATGATACCTGCGCACATATTCGTTGTCGGAGAATGGGGAATAATATGGCGGGTCAATATAAACCAGGCTTGGTTTTTCAGCCTCAAAAGAAAGCGCGTCCCCCCTGCGCACTCGGGTTTTATGCCCATTATCGAATATGGCGCTGTTGACCGCCCAGACAGCCATGCGGAAATGTTCAGCCAAAGGCAGGATCAAATCTTTCCGTCCGTCGTTATATCGTGCGCCCACATAAGTGAATATCCCGCGCGGACGTTTTTTTATGCAAGCCCTTATTAAAGCCGCTAATGCTATCGATTTCTTGTTTTTGTCTCTCAGCTTGTGGATATTGGTTCTCAGAACATCGATAAGGTGATTGTCTTCATCCGAGAAATATATGCCGCCGAACGTGTCGGAAACAAAGGTGCTATCAGGTTCACCGCGCAATAAAGACTCGGTTTCAGTTTCAGAAAGCGTTGTATTATTGTTGGCCACCATAGCTGCGGTAAAGACGCACGACATGGCCATATAGTCGTTGCTGCACACCTCTTTGCCGCAAGCCTTAAACAAATAGCTCACTATGCCAGAACCGGAAAAAAGATCTACAACCGAATCAAACTTAAGCCTCGATGCCACTGCCAAAATTTCGGGCAACAATTTTGATTTCGACCCCATAAAGCGCGTGGGCGGATATTTTTTCACCTGTTCAGGAACTGGTATCGCCAAGCGCACCAGAAATTTTTTCTCAGGCGAGATTGTCACAATTATATCTTCACCGGTGCGCGTATTTCCGTTGCATGACACATTGCGTTTTGTCGGCACCAAATTAAACTCATATTCAGCATACTGTTCTCTGACCAACGGATGATTGGAATTCGTCAATACTATGTGACAGCCTTTTTTGTCCAGTTCTCTGACCGCGCGCGCCAGTTCAATGTGATCTTTGTCGTGAAACTGTTCTTTAGTGTAGCGTTTGAAATCCACATTCAGAGAAACAGGCACATACGGTGGAACCAGAAAGACAAAATCACTTTTTCTGGCATATTTCCGAAGCACGTTTTTATAATCACCAGTCACAAGCCGCGACGAAGCAAGCAATTCAGCAGCACGCAACAAGTTGTCACGATCAAAAAAAAGGGCGCCCCCGCCAAAGAAAGGCTCAATATAAGTCCCGAAGCTATGCGGCACCCTTTTCAACAGTTCTGGCAAAAGCTGCGTTTTCCCGCCAGCCCATTTCAAAAGCGGTTTTATAATTGTCTTTTCGCTCATGTCATATCCGTTCAGGCCGAAGACATATTAGCAAATCTTCACCAAAATGTCTTACGGACGCGATTTTCCCTCTTGTCATTCTCGACAGCAAACTCCCTTGGCCGGCCAAGCCGCTGACAGCCCGCGCGTCGCCCAACACCGCCGGGGCATAGAATATAGCGAACTCGTCTACCAGCCCGGCGTCGTTAAGACCGCCAGCCAAAGTGCCGCCGCCTTCGCACAGCACATGCAGGTATCCCTCTCTGCCCAGCTTCTTCATTAGTTTTCTGAGCGGGACGCGCCCGGTGCTGTCCGGC
>JAQWAM010000251.1 GCA_028707675.1 Kiritimatiellia bacterium
CAAAGTCGGGCAGGATGTCGAGGCCCGCATCGTCAAGATCGACCGTGACGACCGCCGCATCGGACTGAGTATCAAGGCTGTAAGCATGGACGAGAGCCAGATCGAGGAGCTCACCCGCGACATCAGCAGTGACGAGCTGAAGCCGGGCGAAAATCTGGTAGGACTGGCCGCCGCGTTCGACGACGCCTTCGCGCAAAGCGAGGAGTGGCGTCCCGGGGCTGAGTAAAACAACAGGGGTGCCTGCAAAACAGGCACCCCGCTTTTTTCTGTGAACGAACGTTCAACGCCCGACACTCAACTCTCAACGCTTAAATTGCACCATTTGCCAGTTGAATGTTGGAAATTATGCGCTGCGAGTTCTCCCGTTAAACCGTCTGCCAATGAACATCCTCGACACATTCAAAGATCGACATCTTTTTGAGGATATGACAAGTCCGGCTCTGGCATCCGCGTTGGACAAACCGATCTGCGCCTATGCGGGGTTCGACCCCACCAACGACAGCCTGCAGGCCGGTAATTTCGTCACGATCATGACCTTGGCCCATCTGCAGCGGGCCGGGCACAAAGTCATAGCGCTGGTCGGCGGCGCCACCGGCCTGATCGGCGATCCATCCGGCAAATCAAAAGAGCGCAACCTGCTGGACGCCCGGCAGGTCGAGCGCAATCTCGAGGGCATCAAAGAGAACCTGTCGCGCTTCATCGATTTCGATCCGGCGTCCAAAAATCCCGCCATCATGGTCAACAACTATGACTGGTTCAAGAACTTCACCTTCATCGATCTGCTGCGCGATGTGGGACGCTACTTCCGCATGGGCGTGATGCTGAGCAAAGACAGTGTCAAGAAACGCATGGAGTCGGAAGACGGCATGAGTTTTACCGAGTTTTGCTATCAGATATTGCAGGGGTACGATTTCCTGCATCTGCACCGGCAATACGGCTGCTCGCTGCAGCTCGGCGGCTCGGACCAGTGGGGCAACATCACTGCCGGCACGGAACTTGTCAGGCGCGTGTGCGGCGCGCAAGTGTACGGCATGACTTTCCCGCTTGTGTGCGACAGCACCGGCAAGAAATTCGGCAAGAGCGAGGGCAACGCCATCTTCCTGGACGCGCGCAAAACCTCGTATTACGATTTCTACCAGTTTTTCCTGCGCGCGCATGACGCCGACGTGATCCGTTACCTGAAAATCTTCACCTTCCTGCCTATGGAGCGCATCGCTGAGCTGGACACCGCTTTGAAGCAAGCGCCGGAACGCCGCGAAGCGCAGCAGGCGCTGGCCGAAGATCTGACGCGTGCTGTTCATGGAGACGCCGGCCTTGCGGTCGCGCGGCAAGCCACCCAGGTGCTGTTCGGGGGTTCCGTAGAAGGCCTGGCAGCATCCGATCTGGAGAACATCTTCGCGAATGTCGCGTCCGCGACGCTGCCCGCGGCGGAGGTGGCGGGTCAGCCGCTGCCAGACGTTTTGGCGGCGACGGGCATGTTCGCCAGCAAAGGCGAGGCCCGCAGGATTCTGCGGCAGGGCGGCATCTACATCAACAACCGTCGCGTTGCCGAGGAATCTCGCACATTCAGCCGAGATGACCTGATCGAAGGCCGCCTAACTGTTCTGCGCTCCGGAAAGCGCAATTTCTTCCTGCTCAAAATCAGGCCGCCGGCTTGATCTGGAGTAAAACGTCTTAATCGCGGAAAACGGTAGACTTTTTTACGCATCTCTTGTTAAAGTAAATGTTTTACGAGCCGTATTCTGATGTCCATACAAAAAGGCGGCACGTTGATCCGCAGAATCAGGTTTTTAAGCATGAGCATTTCGTTACCGAAAATTATCCAAGGCGGCATGGGCGTAGGCGTTTCCAATTGGCGTCTGGCGCAGGCTGTCTCGCGTATCGGCCAGATGGGTGTGGTCTCGGGCACCGGGCTTGACCAAGTGCTGGCGCGCCGTCTGCAAGACGGCGACCTGGAGGGCCACTGCCGCCGGGCCCTGGAGCATTTCCCCTTCCCGCACATGGCCAAACGTGTGCTGGACATGTTTTTCATACCCGGCGGCAAGCAGCCGGAAATGCCTTACAAAGTAACCGCGCCCGCTGTTATCAAAAACCACCACTGGCTGGACGAGATCTATATCGTGGCTAATTTCGTGGAGGTTTTTCTGGCGAGAGAGGGCCATTCCAACCCTGTCGGCATAAACTATCTGGAGAAAATCCAGTTGCCGCACCTGCCATCGGTGTACGGCGCCATGCTCGCAGGCGTGGCCGTCGTGATCATGGGCGCCGGCATCCCGGTGAACATTCCGAGCGCCTTGGATTTGCTTTCACGGCACGAAGCCGCCACATACCCGATTCATGTCACGGGCGCGACTCCGGAAACTGACTGCCAGCGCGTTTTCGACCCGGCGGCTTTTATTGAAGGCGCCACGCCGCCGCCGCTGAAGCGTCCGGTATTTTTGCCGATCATCTCTTCTGACTCTCTGGCCACAATGCTGCTGCGCCGCTCCGGCGGCGTCATAGACGGTTTTGTCATCGAAGGCCCCACCGCCGGCGGACACAACGCGCCCCCGCGCGGCCCCATGCATCTGACTGAGGACGGTCAGCCCATTTACGGCCCGCGTGATGTGGTCAAACTGGACGCCCTGCGCAAAATCGGCCTGCCTTTCTGGCTGGCCGGCGCTTACGGCTCGGCCGCGCGCCTGCGCGAGGCGCTCGACGCAGGAGCTAGCGGCATACAGGTCGGCACCGCTTTCGCCCTGTGCGCTGAATCCGGCATGGAACCGCAATTCCGGCACGCGCTGCTCAAGAAAGCGCTGGCCGGGAAGGCTCGGGTCATGACCGACCCCGTCGCTTCTCCCACGGGCTTCCCCTTCAAAGTTGCGCAGCTTGAAGGCACGCTATCCGAACCGGAAGTATTCACGCAGCGCCGCAAAATCTGCAACATCGGCTACTTGCGCGAGCCTTACCTGAAGGCGGACGGACGTGTCGGATTCCGCTGTCCCTCTGAACCGGCGGAGGCTTTCTTGGCAAAAGGCGGCAAGCTCGAAGACACGGTCGGCCGCAAATGCATCTGCAACGGGCTTTTCGCCAACATAGGCTTGGGGCAGATCCTGCCTGGCGGCAGGCGGGAACCCGGCATAGTGACATTGGGGGACGATGTGGTCAATGTCGGTCAGTTCTGCAAAGGCGGCAACATCGATTACACCGCCGCGGATGTGGTGCGTATAATTCTGGGGTGACTGCGCAGCGCGCTGCGAAGCGCTCTAGGTAATGACCGTGCGCCGGATCCGCCCGGAACCGTGACAAATGCCGGCACTGAGTGGGCACGGGTTGTTGCAGGGGAGGAACGGCATGGTCTCATATAAGCTTGTTATGCCGGAGCACACGAACCAATACGGGGTGCTCTTCGGCGGCAATCTTCTCAAATGGGTCGACGAGACCGCTTGGATGGCCGTGAGTCTGGATTATCCCTGCGCGCGGTTCGTCACCATCGGCATGAACCGCGTGGAGTTCAAAAAAGGGGTCTCCTGCGGCACAATCCTGCGTTTCGAGATCCTCAAAAAACGCATCGGCAAGACATCCGTGACCTATGCCGCCAGTGTCACTCACAGTGATTGTGCCAGAAATGCAGTTGATGTCATTTTCATCACCGACATCACCTTTGTGCGGGTTGACGATGCCGGCAAAAAAATGCCCTTGGCATGTTGCGACCAAGACTGATGCGGAAATCCCGCACGAACTGATAGACCTCGGCCAAAAACAGAGTGATTCAAGATTTTGTGACCAAACAATTTCTATAAGCTTAACATAACATGAACAACCCCGCATCATCGGCGGCAATGCCGCATAACCCTCCCGGTGAAACCATCAGCGCCGCCGGCATCGACCCGCTGGAGCTTTCGAACAAACAACCTGACTGGAGCGCTTCCCAGCCTGTCACCGTCGCGCAGAAGAGAACCGTCCTGGCCTTGCTGTCCGTCCTGCTGCTGGCGGCGGCGCTGGCGCCGCTTAAAACCGCCTGCCTGCTGATCGCTTTCTGCACGATTTTCTACACCGTGTCCGCG
>JAQWAM010000252.1 GCA_028707675.1 Kiritimatiellia bacterium
GTCCGCGGCTCGTGAGGACACTCGCTCTCCAGCAAACGTCCGGCCGCAGGCTGGGGGGCGAGCGTCACCGCGCCGGAGACCGGCCCCTTTTTGAGGCCTCTCCGGCAATAATCTGTCTTGCTGTCGGTAATCATGAAAGTGTTCAATAACAACAAAAAAAGTGTCAAACGGAAATCAGGACTGGACAACTTTTTATGACGGTTGTGACAAGCGAATGTGTGTCTCCGGTTTTGAGTGTGCCACAATCGGAGGCGCATTACTGCGTAAGTCGTTGTAAAACAAACCTGAACCCTGAACCCAGACTCCTGAATCCTCGGTGCGATGCAATGAAATGAAATCGCACCCAAATCGCATCCGGTGTCAGTTGTTTCTTTGAAAAGGGATCTCGGTTTGGTTTAATATACGGAATTTATGAGCGAGAAGTGGAAATTCAGGCTTTTAGTGTGGGGCGGCCGCGCATGGTGTTTTCTGGCGGACACAGCCGTGATGCTCGCGGCTTATATCGCGGCATTCCTGCTGCGTTTCGATTTTCAAGAGCCGTGGTGGGGTTGGCGGCGCGTGGCGGTTTCGTTCATCACGGTCTGGATCGTGCAATCGGCGGCTATGACGCTATTCGGCTGCAATAAGCTTTTGTGGCGTTACGTTAGCTTGGTAGACGTTCCGCGCTTCGTAGGGGCGGTTATGGCGTCAACCGCGACTTTGCTGGCGGCGCGTCTTCTGTTTCCGGACCACATGAGTTTGCGTCCGCCGTACAGCATCTCTTTTTTCAACAGCATTCTGTTGCTTGGCGGACTGCTCGGCATGCGCCTGTTGTGGCGCTTTGTCGTGGAAGGCGACTTCGCCTTTGATCCGGCCAAGCGCGGCAGGTCGCGAAGGGCGCTGCTTGTGGGCGCCGGCGCGGCGGGCAATCTGGCGGCGCGCGAATTGAACCGTCAGTCGGGAAGGCGGGTGCAGGTTGTCGGGTTTTTGGATGACGATCCGGCCAAGTATCACGCCGAGATACAGGGGCACGCGGTGCTGGGCCGTATCGACGACCTGCCGCAGGTGGTGCGGCGTCACGCGGTGGAAGATGTTATCGTCTCGATGGTGCGCGTGCCGCGCGACGTGATCCGCCGGGTTGTGCGGTTGTGCGAGCAGGTGCATGTCACGGCCCGGATCGTGCCGGGATATTATGAGCTGCTTGAAGGCACGCTTTCCGCTTCGAGGATCCGGGACGTTGACGTGTCCGATCTGTTGGGGCGCGAGGAGAGCAAGCCGGATGTCAAGTCCGTGGTGGATCTGTTGGGCGGCAGGCGGGTTTTGATCACCGGGGCCGGCGGGTCGATCGGCAGCGAGCTGGTGCGACAGGTTTTGCGCACGGGGCCGGAACTGCTGGTCATGGTCGAGCGATCCGAGAACTCCTTGTATGAAATCGAGCGCGAGATACGCAAACTGGGTTCCGAAACTCCGGTGGCGGCGGTTTTGGCGGATGTCGGAGAGCGAGACCGCATGGCGGAGATATTTTTAAAGCACAAGCCGGCTGTCGTGATCCACGCGGCGGCGCACAAGCATGTGCCGCTGATGGAGCAGAACCCTGTCGAGGCGGTCAAGAACAACGTCTTGGCGACGCGTTCGCTGGGGGAGCTGGCGCTGGAGCACGGCGTGGAGCGTTTTGTGCTGATCTCCACCGACAAGGCTGTGCGTCCGGTCTCCGTGATGGGCGCGACCAAACGGCTGGCCGAGGTGGCGCTGCAGGATTTGAACCGTCTCGGCAAAACTTATTTCTCGGCCGTGCGTTTCGGCAACGTTCTGGGTTCTTCAGGTTCGGTGGTGCCGCTTTTCCGGGATCAGATCGGCAAAGGCGAGGCTTTGACCGTGACGCACCCTGAAATGAAACGTTATTTCATGACGATCGCCGAGGCGGTGTCGCTGGTGCTGCAGGCGGCGGCTTTGGCCAAGGGCGGCGAGATATTTGTGCTGGACATGGGCGAGCCGGTGCGGATCGTGGAGCTGGCCGAGGAGATCGTCGCGCTTTCGGGATTGCGCCCGCATGTGGATGTGCCGATCGTGTTCACAGGCATACGTCCCGGCGAGAAACTTTTCGAAGAGCTGGATGTCAGCGAGAGATCGGCGTACAAGACCGGGCACGCCAGAATTTACGTCAGCAAGATAAAATCCGCGGCTGAAATGGATGTCGTGCGCATGCTGGATGACTGCCGCGGAATCTGCGCGCGCGGCGGCGAGGCGGACGGGCTGCGCGCCGACTTGCTGGGTTTGTTGACAATGGAGAATAACGGCAATGGCGTTTGCGGGTAAAGGTTGGAGGCGGCTGGACATTGAACGGGCTGTGGCCTTGGCGCTGCTGACGGCGGCGGCGTTGTTCAATTACCGGATCACTTTCACGCATGTGGCCGCCATGTTTTCCGAGCCTTTGGAAGACATGTCGCACGGCTGGCTGATACCGGTTTTCAGCCTGTACCTGTTATGGCGGCGGCGCAAGGATCTGCGCGCGGGCGCGGGGGCGCCGTCGCGTGCCGGGGTTGTGTGGACAGTGTTCTTTCTGGCGCTGGCATGGTTCGGCGGACGCGGCGGGCAATCGCGCATCGAGCAAGTCTCGCTGATAGGCCTGATATGGGCTGTGCCTTTCGCGTTCTGGGGCAGGGGCGTGGAACGGCAGATGCGTTTGCCCGCGGCTTATTTGGTTTTCACGGTGCCTGTCTCATCGTTTGTGGACTTTTTCACGATACACCTGCGCATCTTATCGTCCGCGCTGGCCACGGGTATACTGAACGGCGTCGGATTCGCGATAGAGCGCTCGGGCACGGCGATTTTTTCCAAAGTGCCCGGGTCGGAGTTCAATGTGGACGTGGCCGATCCGTGCAGCGGCATCAGGTCGCTTTTCGCGATGATGGCCTTGACCGCCGCGTACGCCTCCCTGACCCAGAAGACCTCCGGACGGAAATGGCTGCTGTTCGGCTTTTCCGTCCCGATCGCGATGATCGGCAACATGGCGAGAATAATGACGATCTGCCTGGTGGCGGCGTGGTTCGGGCAGGATGTGGCGACCGGCTATTATCACGACTACTCGGGGTATGTCGTCTTTCTGGTCGGGGTGCTGCTGATGATCAAGACCGGCGACTTGATCGGCAAACACGGCGGCGCGGTGCTGCGGCTGTTGCGGCCTGGCGCAGCCGCCGCTGTCGAACCTGCGTCTTTGGCTGCGGTTGCCGCATCGTCCGCTGCGGCGGAAGAGCGTCCCGGCCGGGCGCGCCTGGCGGTATATGGCGCGACGCTTGCGGTATTGGCGGTTTTCTGCGTCAAATCAATGATGCCGCCTCCCGTATATGACCGAGAGATATTCGTGTCACAAACCCTGCCTGCGACGGTTGGTGATTTTACAAGCGACGTGCCTTGGTTCTGCCACAACCCCCAGTGTCTGGAAGTCACGGAAGAGCGCGCGCTGGCTGCGTCAGGAGCTTCGGATGAAGGCGGCTTCAAATGTCCCGTCTGCGGCTGCCGCCTGCACAAAGTTTCTTTGGGCGAGAAGAGCAATTTGCCGCGTGACACGATCATCATCAAGCGCAATTACAGATCCGGCGACGGCCTGCGCTACTCGGTGAGTGTGGTGATCGGCGGCCAGAACCGCAACAGCCTGCACCGGGCCGAATTGTGTTTGCCGGCACAGGGCTTCACGATGCTGAAGGCGCAAAGGACAGTCATAAATCTTGAGGACGGCAAGCCTTTGAGGGCGCGCAAGATTTTGGCCAGGCGCGCGGGGAGCCCGGAGATCTCTCTGGTGTATTGGTTTAAAAGCCGCGACCGCGAGACCAGCTCCCACACGCGGCGGATACTGCTTGACGTGTGGGACCGCTCCGTACACAACCGCATTAACCGCTGGGTGATGGTGGCGTTAAGCGTCAACGCCCCTTTGGATGATCCTGAAAGCATCGGGCGTTTCAGTTTGTTTTTGTCGGAGCTATATCCTAGGATAACCAAGCTTCGTTGAGGTTTGCTTATGACGGTTGATTGGTTAGGCGGAGTTTTTGA